>JAQTMD010000038.1 GCA_028714595.1 Candidatus Omnitrophota bacterium | reverse complement strand
ACGGAAAAGTCAAGCGCGCAAAGCTCTACTACCTGCGCAAGAAGATCGGCAAGCGCGCGACAAAGATAGCATCTGCGGAATAAGTTTTCCGAAGCCGCGGCGGCGGCCCTCCCATGCTCTATTACGAACGTAAGTTCAAAAAAAAGCGGCAGGGACATACTCATCGGCGTCGACGAGGCAGGGCGCGGCCCGCTCGCCGGGCCGGTAGTGGCCGCAGCAGTGTACCTGAAGACGTTCAGATTTTCCTGCCGTATCGATGATTCCAAAAAACTCACGCGCAAAGAGCGCGACGAGGCGTTCCTTGAACTGGGCCTCAAGTCCGTGTTCGGCGTCGGCATCATCAACGAAGCGGTCATCGACCGGGTGAACATCCTGGCGGCAACGCAGCTTGCCATGGAGCGTGCGATCAGGGACCTCATGGCAAAAATGGGCGACGTGCCCGCACGGCGGGTACAGCTGCTGGTGGACGGTACGGTGAGGCTGAACGTCAAAATGCCGGTCGAGCACATCATCGAGGGGGACGGTAAGTCAAAAAGCATCGCCTCTGCCTCGATCGTGGCAAAGACCGTTCGCGACCGGATCATGGAAGTCTACGATACTGTTTTTCCGCTGTACGGCTTCAGGAAGCACAAGGGGTATCCTACCGAAGCGCACCGCAGGGCGCTTGCGAAACACGGCAGTTCGCGCATCCACAGAAAGACCTTTGCCGGTGTCTGACGCGCGCGCGGCAATGGGGAAACAGGCAGAGGATATCGCTGCCCGGTTCGTCGAGAAGCAGGGCCTTGCGGTCATCGCGCGCAATTTCAAGACAAAAGCCGCGGAGATAGATATCATAGCCCGCGACCGGGACGTCCTCTGTTTCATCGAGGTAAAGGCGCGCTCGTCGGACCGGTTCGGACTGCCGCAGGAGGCAGTGGGCGCGCACAAACAGCACAAGATAATCCTGGCGGCGCAGGAGTTCCTCAAAGACAGGAAGCTTGAAGCCTGCCGCTGCAGGTTCGACGTGATCAGCGTGATGATGGGCCCTGACGGGCCGAAATGCGATCATATCGCTTCGGCTTTTGAAGCGGGCGAATAGGAGAGATGATGACGGCCAGAGTATACAAGGATACGACGCTGACGCAGTACCTCGACGACCTCGCAGCGCGGCTGCCGGCCCCGGGCGGCGGTTCTGCCGCGGCGCTTGTCGCGGCAACAGGCCAGTCGCTGGTGAGCATGGTGATCAATTTCACCGTGGGCAAACCCAAGTATGCGCAGTTCGAGGAAGATCTCAAGGAAATACTGGAAAAGTCCGAGAAGCTGCGCTACGAGTTCCTCGCCCTCGTGGACCTCGACGTGACGGCCTACAACAGCAAAGACCCCCGCCAGGCCCTGGACATACCGCTGATGATCGCGCGCCTCGCCTATGAAGGCATCAGGCTCTGTACGCCGCTGGTCAAAAAGGGCAATCCCAACCTCATCAGCGACGTGGCAGTGGCTGCGATCCTCCTGGAGTCTGCGTTCGCAAGCGCATACTTCAACGTGGAGATTAACCTGAAGTTCATCAAGGACGATATCCTGACGCGCGAGCTGCGCAGGGAACTGGAAAAGAAAAAGAGGACCATCCTCAAAGTTCGAAAGGCAACGGAGGTGACGGTTGGCAAAATTATTAGAAGGTAAGATCATCGCGGCGCAGCTCAAGGACATACTGCTCAAAAAAATCCAGGCCTCGGGCAAAAAGCTGCGCCTGACCAGCGTCCAGGTGGGCGAGAACCCGTCTGCCGACGTGTACGTCAAGTCGCAGAGAAAGAACGCGGAGCTCCTGGGCATCGAATTCGACCTGCAGCAGCTTGATAAATTCACCAGCGAGCCAAAGCTGGTGGAGTTCATCCAGGGCCTGAACCGCGACCCGAAGACGAACGGCATCATCCTGCAGATGCCGCTGCCGCTGCACATAGACTACAAGCGGATAAGCGGATACATCGCTCCGGAGAAAGACGTCGAGGGCGTCAACCCCGCGAACATGGGCAGGCTCGTATTCGGCACGGGTAAGGTCATTCCGTGCACCGCCGCCGCGGCAATGGAGCTGTTGAATTCCACGGGAGTAAAGCTCGAGGGAAAAGAGGCGGTCATCGTCGGCCACAGCGAGATCGTGGGAAAGCCGCTGGCCCTCATGCTCCTCGACAAGCTGGCGACGGTGAGCGTCTGCCACATCGGCACCTCCAAGGCCGGAAAGCTCGAGGAGCACGTGCGCGCCGCCGAGGTGCTCATCGTGGCCGTCGGAAAAGCCGGACTTATCAAGGGCGAATGGATCAGGCCCGGGGCGATCGTCATCGACATCGGGATCAACAGGGTGGCAGACAAGATCGTCGGAGACGTGGAGTTCGATGCGGCAGAGCAAAAGGCGTCATGGATCACGCCCGTGCCGGGCGGCGTCGGACCCCTGACCGTGGTCATGCTTATGCGCAACCTCGTCGACTGCTCCCTCTAATTTCCACAACCCCGGGGGTTGAACCCCGGGGGTTGAAGGAAAATTGAAGTGAGAACGGTAATCCTGCTGACGATTTCCAATATTTTCATGACCTTTGCCTGGTACGGCCACCTGAAATTCACCAAGTCGCCGCTGGTGCTGGCGATCCTGGCGAGCTGGGGAATCGCGTTCGTTGAATACTGTTTTCAGGTGCCTGCCAACCGCATCGGCTACCAGCAGTTTTCCGCCGCGCAATTAAAGACCATCCAGGAAGTCATCACCCTGGTAGTCTTCACCGTTTTTTCCATCCTGTATCTCGGAGAGAAAATGCGCTGGAACTATGCCGTCGGGTTCCTGCTCATCATCGCCGCCGTATTCGTCATCTTCAAAAAATGGTAACCCTCACCGGGTTACAACCTCGTAGGTTGAACCTACGAGGTTGTAACTTTGGTTATGCGTATGGATGAAATTTGCCGGCATTTTCCCGCCTGCGGCGGCTGCGACCTCATCGACAAGCCCTACGAAGAGCAGCTTGCCTGGAAACAGACCTTCTGTACCAACCTCTTTTCGCGTTTTGCCGTCAAACAATTCGACAGCATCATCCCGTCGCCCGAAATCTTCTATTACCGCAATAAAATGGACCTCTGCGTCGGCGGCGGTCCCGGGGGATTGATCGCCGGTCAGCGGCCCAAGACCTATTCGTCCGGCGTGATCGACGTGCAGGATTGTAAGCTCTTCATGCGGGGGCTCCCAAAGATCGTCGCGCCGGTCACGACATGGGCCGGTAAATCGGGCTTTAGCGCCTATGAGGTCTACAAGCGCACCGGCGAGTTCCGCTACGTGATCCTGCGTCATGCCAAGGCCTCGGATGAGGTGATGGCGATCCTGGTCTTTGCACTTTCGAAAGAAGAGTTCCGCACTTGCGAAGATAAATTTCAGCAGCTGGGAAGGGAGATCGAGGCGCAGGGAAAGATCGCCAGCGTCTATGTCTGCCTGAACACCTCCCGCTCGGACAACAGCCTGACCGGCGAAGTGTTTTTATTGTGCGGCAAGCCGTTCATCCGCGAGCGGGTGGGAACGTTGGAGTACCGGGTCAGCCCCAAAATTTTTCTCCAGGCAAACACGCCGGCCTGCGAAAAGCTCTATGATGTCATCAGCCGCGCAGCCGGGGCGTGCAAGGCCACAGTCCTTGACCTTTTTTGCGGCAGCGGCGGCATCGCCTTACAGCTTGCCGGACAGGCGGCCAGGGTCACGGCAGTGGATAACTCCGCCAAAAACATCGAAGACGCGCGCCAGAACGCTGCCGACAACCGTGTCGCCAACGTTGAGTTTATCTGTCAAGACGCCGGGGAGTTCCTGGCTGCGGCTGCGCCGTCGGCGTTCGATACCCTGGTTATCGACCCGCCGCGCCAGCCCTTCAGCAGGAAGATGCTCAAAAGTCTCATCGCCTGCCGTCCCCGTCGCATAGTGTATGTCTCCTGCAACCCCTTTAATCTCAGAGAAGACCTCAAATCTCTCGTTGCCCGCTACGCCATCGAGCGCCTGACGCCGGTAGACATGTTCCCCCACACCAAGCACATCGAAGTCGTGGCAACATTACGCCACCACAACCCCGGGGGTTGAACCCCCGGGGTTGCAGGATTTAGTCGAGGGTCAACGATTTAATCTTGCCTAATTCTCTCTGGTAATCGATTCTGCCTTCAACGAAATCCCTATACGGAGCCGGTTTAATTGTAAGGAGCCTTTCAAAAGTGCACAGTTTGGTATTTTTTTGTGCGTTTGAGACATATTCGGCGTATGACGACCATTCCCAGTCTTCCGGTTTATCCACCAAGTACGCGGTAACAGGGTTTAGGTGGACATATCTTGTCAAATGAAGGAGCTGATCGTCGTTTCCGACCTCGACGATTTTGAACCGTTCAGACCACAAAGGTCCTTTGCGGCCGTACTTCCCGTTGAAAAATTTCGTATAACTATTAAGAGTGTTACCCATAAAAATGGAAATGCCATTTTCTGTTAACTGTTGTAGCACCAAATGGAGATGCGTAGGCATGACGCAATAAGCGATGATATTCACAAGGGTTTCTTTTGCAGCAGGGAAATCGGTATCGGGACGAAGTTTTTTGGCCGCCTTGAATACGGAAAAACTTAAGAGAGGTTTGGGATTATTGTAGTATTTAATTGTTTCGACCACCCTGGCATATTCCGCATGCTCATTAAATATAACAAAACCGGCAATGGACTTTGAGAAGACATGGTAGACTTTATTTATCCCTAGAGGTTTTCTGCGCATGGTGTATCCTCCCTTGTTATGGTGCTGTTTGTTTAGGTCTATCCGAGTTAATAGACGTTAGAAAAGCGCAAATCTAACGAAAAATCTTCAACCCCCGGGGTTCAACCCCCGGGGTTGAACCCCGGGGGTTGTGGAAGGGGTTGACAAGGGGGGGGATTGCGGGTACAATGATATCTCGACTTTCGTACGGACCAGTCGTTTCTTCCCTAACATACCATGTCGTTCAAAGAAAAAATACGCTCGGGCAGCTTTGTCGTCACCTCTGAGATCGGGCCGCCCAAGGGCATCCACACCCGCCAGCTCCTGGAGGACGCGGAACTCATCCGCAACAAGGTCGACGCCATCAACGTCACCGACCTGCAGAGCTCGGTGATGCGCCTGGGATCCCTGGCAGTCTGCAGCCTCCTCAAAAACAAAGGCTTCGACCCCATCTTTCAGCTTACCTGCCGCGACCGCAACCGGCTTGCCCTGCAGTCCGACATCCTCTCCGCCGCAGCCTTAGGTATCGGGAACATCCTCGCGCTTACCGGCGATTACCCCACGCTGGGCGACCACCCCGAGGCAAAACCCGTGTTCGACCTGGATTCCGTACAGCTCCTGGAGGTCATCCGCACGCTCCAGCAGGGCACGGACATGAAAGGCAACAAGCTCGACGGCGAACCGCCGAAGTTCTGCATGGGCGCGGTGGTCAATCCCGGGGCAGACCCCCTTGAGCCGCAGATCGCCAAGATGGAGAAAAAGATAAAAGCCGGCGCGGAATTCTTCCAGACGCAGGCGATCTACGACGTGGCCTCGTTCGAAAATTTCCTCTCCAAGACCCGGCACCTGAAGGTCCCGGTCATGGCAGGCATCGTGCTTTTGAAATCCGCCGGCATGGCGAAGTTCATGAACAAGAACGTTGCCGGAGTCACCGTGCCCGAGGGGCTGATCAAAGAGATGGAAGCAACCAAAGACAAGGTCGCGCAGTCCGTGGAGATCGCCGCGCGCCTGATCAAAGAGTTGAAACCGATGTGCCGGGGCATCCACATCATGCCCATCGGCTGGGATAAAGTCGTGCCGAAAGTCTTAGACGCATCAGGATTGTAGTCCATGAAAGTCGCCATCATCGGCGGTTCGGCCGCCGGCCACGCCGTCGCCACCAACCTTCGCAAGAAATCCAAAGATATTTCCATCACTCTTATCTCGGATGAGGCGTTCCCGTTCTATGACCGCCGCAGGCTCCTCGATTTCTGGCGCGGGACGGCCAGGGAAAAAGAGCTCTTCGGGGCCGGGTCCGATACCTACGCTGCCGCCGGGATAACGTTCCTCAAAGAGTCCAAGGCGGTCAGCGTCAACCCGACGCGGCGCACGGTCTCGATCAAGCAGGACGAGAAGCGCTCAAGCATAGACTATGACGTGCTGGTCGTGGCCACGGGGACCAAGACGCCCCTGCCGGATATCCCCGGTATCGCAAAAACCGGCGTGTTTTGTTTTGACGGCCTCGCGGATTTCAAGGAATTAAAATCCACGGTCACCGCCGACGCCGTGTGCCTTATCGGTACCAACCGATACACCGACGGCGTTATCGCGGTGTTATCCGAAAAAAATGTTGAGGTGAAGCTCGTGGTGGCAGAACCGCCTGCCCCTGAACGACAGTTCCCGCAGAACGTGGAAGTACTGGTCACGGAGATCGTGGACATCATCGGCGAATCCGGCGTCCAGGCGATCAAGCTTACCGAAGGAAAGATCATCGGCGTCTCTTGGGTGGGTGTCATGCATGAACCCGTGCCGCAGACGGATTTCCTAAAAGATACCGGCGCGGACATGCGGGACGGCGCGCTTGTCGTCGATGAATCCATGCGCACCAGCCTCCAAGACGTCTATGCCTGCGGTTCGGTGTGCACGAAAGCCGAAGATGCGCCGGGACAGAAGACCCGGGATGACATAACAGCAGAGAGCGAAACGATCGTGAAGGCTATCGTAACCGCATAGGAGGGATGATGTCAGCAGAAGTCTTAGTGCAACTGGGTACCAAAGGCGCCGACGCCGTCCTGGGATTGACGCGCCAGACGCTTGAGAAGCTCCTCAAACAAAAAGGCGAAACCGCTGCCGTGGCTTTCCCGGAGACCAATTACCACCTGCCGCTTGTTGCCGCGCTCCTGAACAAAGAAGTCAAGACGGTGGGAGATTGCATGGACGTGCTGGAGCAGGCGGAAAACCTGAACAGGAACAAGCCTGCATCCAACGGCCTGTCTATCCCGGTGCTGGGCGGCGTGTTGAACAAGGGCGTGGCCACGCTCTTGTGCGAGGAGATGCTGGGGGCGATCAAGACCGGCGCCGGCGAGCATCCCACCAAGGGCGGGGCAGGCTTTCTGCCGGATAAACTGCTGCGCTCGCTGGGCATCCAGCTCGTCGACGGAAGGATCGCCGGCATTGCCGTCATCCTGGGCCCGGCAAAAGACGCGGATTCCGCGGTGCAGATGATCCGCGATTTCCAGGCCTCGAGCATCGTGAGCCTCCTGGCAGGCTCAAAAGACGGGCTGACGCTTGCCAAGCAACTGGAAGACAAAGGCGTGGAGATGGGCCTGGATAATTACATCGTGCCGATGGGCGACGATTACCTCTCGGCCATCTACGCGGCTGATTTCGCGGTCAGGGCGCCGCTTATCTTCGGCGGGTTAAAGCCCGGGCAGTGGCAGGGCATTGCCGAGTACCTCAAGAACCGCGTGCCCGCGTTCGTGGTGTTATTGAGCCACGTGGACGAGATCATCGTGGCAACCGGCCTGGGGGTCCTGGCGTTCGGCCTGCCCATCATCACCGACCTTGAGGTTCCGCAGCTGCCCAAGATAGACACCACCCTGCACGAGGCGCTGGTCACCGAAAAAGATTACAAAAAAATCGTCTCGCAGTGCATCCTGACCCGCGGGATCAAGGTCAAGGTCGCCAAGGTCAGCGTGCCGGTCGCTTATGCGCCGGCGTTCGAAGGCGAGCGCGTGCGCAAAGAGCAGCTCTACGTGGAATTCGGGGGCAAGGCGTCGAACGCGTTCGAGTTCCTGACCACCAAGAAGCTCGACGAGGTAGAGGACGGCACATGCGAGATCATCGGTACCGACATCGACGGGCTTGCCGCGGGGCAGAAGTCCCTGCCGCTTGCCATCGTGGTGGAAGTGGCCGGCCGCAAGATGATCAAGGACTTCGAGCCCATCCTTGAGCGCCAGATCCACCGCTTCGTCAATTACGCGCAAGGGTTGATGCACATCGGCCAGCGCGATATCATCTGGATCCGCATCTCGCAGGAGGCCTTTACCAAGGGTTTCCGCCTCAAACACTTCGGCGTCATCCTGCACGCCATGCTGCACCAGGAGTTCAGCGCCATCGTGGACAAGGTCCAGGTCAAGATCTATACCAACGAAAAAGACGTGAGCAGGCTGCAGAAAGGGGCTCTGAAGGTCTTTGACGAGCGCGACGAGCGCATCAGCGGCATGTCCGATGAGAGCGTGGATACCTTTTATTCCTGCACCCTGTGCCAGAGCTTCGCGCCCAACCACGTCTGCATCATCACCCCGGAGCGGCTGGGCCTGTGCGGCGCGTATTCCTGGCTCGACGGCAAGGCCGCGTTCGAGATCAACCCTACCGGCGCGAACCAGCCGGTCAAAAAGGGGAAGGTTATCGACGCAAAGCTCGGACAGTGGGACAAGATAAACGAGTTCGTGCACGAGACATCGAACAAGACCATCGAAAAGGTGAGCATGTACTCGCTGATGGACAACCCGCAGTCGTCCTGCGGATGTTTCGAGTGCATTCTCGCGGTCGTGCCCGAGGCAAACGGGGTCATGGTGGTGCACCGCGATTACAGCGGCATGACGCCCAGCGGCATGACCTTTACCACGCTTGCCGGCTCGGTCGGCGGCGGCGTGCAGACGCCGGGCTTTTTAGGAGTCGGCAAACTCTATTTGACCAGCAAGAAATTCGTCTTCGCGGAAGGGGGCCTGCCGCGCGTGGTCTGGATGCCCAAAGAGCTCAAGGAACTTTTAGCGGAGAAACTTGCGAAGCGCTGCAAGGAGATCGGCATGCCCGACCTGCTGGACAAGATCGCGGATGAGACCACGGCAACGACCGCCGAGGAGCTGGTGGCGTACCTGGAAAAAGTCGGCCACCCCGCACTCACGCTCCCATCCCTCGTCTAACCTCCACAACCCCCGGGGTTCAACCCCGGGGGTTGAACCCCGGGGGTTGTGGGTTTTGGGGGGAGAAAAGGATTGAGCGGGTAAGGCAAAGGTTGTATAATGGGGTCGAACGTACAAAAGGAGGCGCGTATGAAGAAGATAACGATCGCAACCGTTATCGCATGTACCGGTATGTCCTGCTTTGCCGCAGCCACCTTTTCGTATGACCTGCCGTCCCTGGACGAACACGCGCAGTACTCACGCGCCGTCGAGGAAGTGAAGCACGGCAACCCCGATTTTGCCTTCCTGCAATTCAGGGAACTGCTCGACAATTTCCCTGATTCCAAGTACGCGGAACGCTCCCTTTTTGCCGTCGGCGAATACTACTTCCAGAAAACGAATTTCCGCGAGGCAAGCAGTACGTTCTTCGAGTTCATCGACAAATACCCGGATTCTCCCGCCGTCATCTTTGCTTTGTCCTACCTGCTCCAGGTCTCGCAGGCCCACAACGACGCCGCAGCCATCGAGCAGCTTACCAAGACCATCGTCACCTTCCACCGCCTGAGCCTCGTGTTCAGGAATTCACAGGAGTACACCTACCGGTCGGCTCTCTTGCGCAAACACAGGGTCATCTATTATATCGATAAAGTCGAATTCTATATAAACGGTGAACTCTTTGCGCAGATCCCGTACTAAGCGTCGCTCGAGGCTTTTTTTATCCGGCGTCATCGTCCTGGTATTGCTCGTGGCGCTGGTCGCGGTCAATATCGCCCTGGGATTCCTCAAAGATACCCTGCGCACCATTACCGGCGCCTACTTCACCCAGCGCGTCACCGTCGAGAATATCCTCTACCTGCCTCCAAACTTCATCTTTCTGAAAGACGTCTCCCTGACCGAACCCGGCACCCGGACACAGCCGGAAAAACGGATATTGACCATGCCCCTGGTGATGGTCAAATTCTCGCTGCTGAAGTTCGCGCGCAGCGGCCGGGTCCAGGTCACGGATATCTGCGCCTACTCGATCCACTCCCAGTATGCGGTCTTCCGCGACTTCGTGCGCGACAATGCCAAGCAGATCGTCAAATTCCTGCTTGACCTGCCGCGCCAGGACGTGCGTTTCATGACGCGGTCCTTGCGGCTTGAACTTGCGCCCGAGAACGGCGGCCCGGGCCGGGTCGACAGCACGCTGTTCGTGAAAATCAAAAATGAAACCGTCTTCGGCTACGGCTCGATAAGCAAAACCCTGCAGGACCAGGCGCCCGCCATCCCCGTAGACTACGTCTTCAACGGTTTCCTGGTCAAGGACGGCATCTCGCTCGAGAGTCTCGAGATCATGCGCGAGAATTTTTACGCCAAGCTCTGGGGGTCTTTGCACGGCGGCATGGTACGGACCCAGGGTTTCGCCTTCATCAACACCTTCTTTGAAGAGCACGCCTATGTCGAGCCGTACCTGACCTTCCAGGAGCGCGCGGAGAATTTCCTGCGCGGCTTTCCTGCGCCGCCCGCTACCGGCGTGATGCCCAAGGTCGATCTGTTCATCCTTGATATCGAGAGCCAACTCGATTTCCGGGAATTCCCGCGCGTGGACATCCAGAGCCTGAAGTTCTCCCTGAACAACAACCCGGTGACGCTCGCCGGCAGCGTGGTCATGTCCTGGAAGGACCCCATCAAGCTCGACCTGGATATTTCCAGCCGGTTCACCCGCCTCAAAGATTCAGCCCAGGAAGACCTGAACCTCAAACGGCTCGACGTCAAACTCGACGGCTACTTCAAGGACAAGGTTTACACCGGCGACGCGTCCGTCCAGTTCGAGTTCCTGAAGAAAGTCAAATCAAGCACGCCGATCGATGCGGTCTCGACGAAACTCTCCGGGGTAAACCTTTCCTTTGTCCACTACCCCCGCGTGACTGCCAGCGTGCGCCTGGCCGATCTCTACTGCCGCACGGATAGCAACGAGTATTCGTTCCTTTTACCGTACCTCAGCGCTGCCGTCGACCTCGGCGACCCGAAAGTCAAGTTTGCCCAGTTCTACAGCGGCTTCTGCGACGGTTCCATCACCGGCAGGGCGCGGCTTGATATGTCCAGGACCC
>JAQTMD010000037.1 GCA_028714595.1 Candidatus Omnitrophota bacterium | reverse complement strand
ATTCGCGGTCCGTCGTATGCTTGACCCTGCCCCCCTGCATCTCGGCAATCACCTGCATGCCGTAACAGATGCCCAGGATCGGGATGCCCAGCTTGAAGATCCCCTTGTCCGGGCAGGGCGCTTTTTTGACGATCGCCGACTTCGGTCCGCCGGAAAGGATAAGGCCTTTCGGGCCGATGGCCTGGATCTCGTCAACCGGGATGTTAAAAGGGACGATCTTCGAAAAGACCTTGTAGTCGCGCACCCGGCGGGCGATCAGCTGCGTGTACTGCGAACCGAAATCAAGGATCAGGATGATCTCTTTGCTCATTTTCCCATGCCTACCCGTTGGCCGACCTGGAAAATCTTGCCTTCCGTCTGGATGGACGGGGCGATGATGATCTCCACGGTCTGCATCTCTTTAATGGTAGCCGCTCCCAGCGACCCCATGGAGGTCTTCAGGGCCCCCATCAGGTTCTGCGACCCGTCGTCGACTTTTGCCGGGCCGAAGAGGATCTCTTTCAGGGTGCCGGTGGTGCCGACATAGATCCGGGTGCCGCGGGGCAGGTTGACGTTTGAGGTGGCCATGCCCCAGTGGTAGCCCCGTCCGGGCGCCTCTTTTGCCCGGGCAAAACTTGAGCCGATCATCACCGCATCGGCGCCCGAGGCAAAGGCCTTGCAGATGTCTCCGCCGCGGTTCATGCCGCCGTCGGTGATGATGGAGACATACCTGCCCGTACGTTTGAAATAAAAATCGCGCGCTGCTGCAGCGTCCACGGTCGAGGTGACCTGCGGCACGCCGATGCCCAGCACGCCGCGGGTGGTACAGGCCGCCCCCGGCCCCACGCCGATCAAGAGCGCCGAGGCGCTGGTACCCATGAGCTCCAGGGTAGTCTCGTAGGTAACGCAGTTACCCAGGACCACGGGGATCCTGGTCCTGGCGCAGAACTTGTACAGGTCCAGGCTCTTGTATTCCGTTGCAATGTGTTTGGGAGTGGTGACCGTCGACTGTACGACAAAGATGTCTGCGCCGGCAGCCACTGCGATCTGAGAAAAACGCTCGGCATGGGCAGGGATGCAGCTTACGACCGCAACGCCTTTCTTGCGCTTGATCTCGGCGACCCGTTTGGAAATAAGCTTTTCTTTGACCGGCGTGGTATACACCGACTGGATAAGGGCCGTAGCCTCTGCTGCTTGTGCCTTGGCGATCCGGTCCAGGACTTCCCCGGCGTTCTCATACCTGGTCTGGACGCCGTCAAGGTTCAGGACCGCGATACCGCCCAACCGGGACATCTCCACGGCAAAGGTGCCGTCCACCACGCCGTCCATTGCTGCCGCCAGGATCGGTACTTTGAACTTCCTCTTGCCGATCGTAAACGCGGTATCGACTTCATTGGGATTGATAGTCTTTTCTCCGGGGACAAGGGCGACCTCGTCAAACCCGTAACAGCGGCGTGCGCGCCTGTCTTTGCCTATCCACTCAGCCATGCCGTCTCCTTCTACTTAAGTTATTGTAGATAAAGAAGTTAAGAAGTTTTTCGGGAGAACACTCCATGCTTAGAACAAAATTTTATACCAATTACGTATTCTTGTCAATGATTATTTGTTATGAGCGTTTTTCAGTGGGCTGACGCAGCTTGGTTCGAGCACGCGCCACGAAGGAAGGCGCGCGCGCAGAATCAGGCTCGGCAGCCCACCCGACAATTATCTCGAAACGATACAGATAAAGCAGATTTTTTTCTTTACAAAAAAAGTTTTTTTGATATACTAATGGGCATGAGCTGCCCGGACAACTTTCCCAAACCCAATGAACCTCCAGAACCTAAGGTTCCGGAGGACAGGGCGAAGAATTCTGAATTCGCTAATCAGGCCCCCCCGGCCGCTTTGCCGCCCCTGTCCGGCCCCGGCAAAGTCCCCCAACAGGCTCCGGCAAAACAAAAGCCTGACCTCAAAGTCTTTGTCCTCTACGCCCTGCTTGCCTGTGTCGGCGTGGTGGCGGCAAAATACGCCTATGACTTCTTCATGCCCGGGAAGACCGTTGCCGGAAAGCCGGCCGCGAAAAGCTTCCTGCCGCCGCTGATCAAGGTCGTCTCGGATAAGCCCGGTTCCGGTTCATCGGTCTCAACCGACGAACAAAAACCGCTGCTCACCATCAAAAAACACACCCAGAGCGCCGGGACACTGACCCTTTCCGGCATCTATTTCGAAGGCGACAAGGGCTATTGCATCATCAATGATAAGATTTTGGACGAAGGAAGCACGATTGATGGAGCGACAGTCACGAAGATCGGTACGGACGCAGTCGAATTGATGCTCAACGACAAGGTCATCCGGCTTACCATCCGCACGAAGTAAGGTTAGAACCTCTCCCGCAGCGCCTCTTTGATCACCCCTAACGCAATACCGTCGCAGACCACGACCTTGCCTATCCCGGAGACAAGCACGAATCTGTTCGTCGCGCCTTTGAATTTCTTGTCGTGATAGTGGGCCTTGATGATCTTCTCGAACCTGACGCCCCTGATCCTGGCGGGCAGGCCGATCCGCTTGATCAGGGACTCGACCCGGGAGAACTGCTTTTCTGCGAGCAGGCCCAGTCGCCTGCTTATCCCGCAGGCGACCAACATCCCTAACGCTATTGCCTCGCCGTGGTTATAACGCCGGAAACCCCCGGCCGCCTCAACGGCATGGCCGATGGTGTGGCCGAAATTGAGGATGGTACGCAAGCCCTTCTCTTCCCGCTCGTCCTGCGAGACAATCGACGCCTTAATGGCTGCGCATCGCTGGACGATGTATGCGAGGGCGCGCGGGTCTCCTGCCAGCACGCGCACAGGATTCCTCTCTATATAGGTAAAGAGCCCGGCATCCCTGATGATGCCGTACTTGATCACCTCTGCCAGCCCTGAGCGCAGCTGCCGGGAATCGAGAGACCGCAGCAGCCCCACGTCCGCCAGCACCAGGCGCGGCTGATAGAACGTCCCCGCAAGGTTCTTGCCGCTTTCCAGGTCCACCGCTGTTTTTCCGCCGATACTGGAATCGACCTGCGCCAGGAGCGTGGTCGGCACCTGAACATAGGCAATGCCCCTGCGATAAACCGAGGCCACAAAGCCGGCCAGGTCTCCGATCACCCCGCCGCCCAAAGCGATGATAAACGTGCGCCTGCCTTTATCGAAACGGGTGAGCGCGGAGATGACCCGCGCAGCCTGGCCGAACGACTTGCTGCTTTCGGCATCAGGCACGCACATGAACTTCGTCGCGTATCCCGCTTGAGCGAGGGACTTTTCAAGGGGCCTGCCGAACGCGCGTTTCAGAAAGGAATTGGTGACGATAAAGGCGGCATCCCCCGGGGCAAGCCCGTGCACCGAGGAGCCGAGTCGGCTGATCAGGCCTTTGCCGATCAGGACCTTATAGGAACGCCCGGTTAAACGCACAACCACTGTCTTCATCGCGGTAAGAAAAGGTGCAGGATCAGGTTGACCGTCGGCCAGAGAAAAATATCCAGGACATTCAGCCACAGGAGAGCGATCAGTATGATGAACCCGAAACGGTCAAGGAGCGCGTAACGGTCTGCCAGTTGAGGCGGCAGGAGGCCCATGACCACGCGCGAGCCGTCAAGCGGAGGTATGGGAATAAGGTTAAAAACCCCCAGGACCACGTTGATCGTGACAAGATTGACGACAAGGAGCCTGCCCGGGTCTGCCGGCGGCACGACCCTGAGGAGCATGCTCAAAACGAACGCAAAAACAAAATTCGCCGCGGGACCCGCCAGGCCAACCAGGACCATATCGCGCCGGGGATTTTTCAGCGCGGAAAAATCAACCGGTACGGGTTTGGCAGCGCCGAACACGAACCGGCCGTTGGTGGAAACGAACAACAGGAACGGGAACAGCAGGGTCATTACCGGGTCTATGTGCGCCAGGGGGTTCAGCGTCAGCCTGCCCATGTATCGCGCCGTGTTGTCTCCCCGTTTAAAGGCGACCCAGCCGTGGGCAAACTCATGAACCGTGACGCAGACCATCAGCAAGACGAACGAAACCAGGAATTCGAAGATAACGGAGAAAGACATGTCCCTCCATAAAATCAAGGCCAGACCCGACTGTCGCGGATCTGACCCGATTGCAGACGGGCGTTGGATCCCGCCGGTTATTTCTTTGCTTCCTTTGTTTCTTTTGCCGGAGCGGCTGCTTCCTTGCCTGCTGCCGGGGCTGCGGCGGCGCCTTCTACTGCTGCGCCGGCCTCAGCCGCCTTCTCGACCTTTTCCTTCTTGATCTTGATGCGCACCGCCTTGAGTTTCGGAAGGCCGTAGACCGGATCGCCCTCTTTCCACTTTTCCTTGTCGAGCATGGACTTCAGCCGCTCGATGCGCTTTAAGACCGAGCGGTGCTTTTTTCCTTTTTCGGAGCCCCGTAACGACGGATGCATTGACATGGTACTATAACCTCCTGATATAGCAGTCTCGATATTTGGACTTAAGCTGTGTCAGTAACGACCGTGCTTTATCCTGGTTGGTGAATTGCCCTACGCAGACGATCGTGTAGGAGCCGCTTTTACGCACCATCGGCGTAAGGCCTGATTTACGTAACCGGGCGATCTCAAGCTCCGCGCCCTGCCGGTTCTTGTATGAGGCGACCTGGATCGTATAGGAACCCTCGGCCCGTTGCTGCGGTTCCCGGCCCTGTTTGAGAGGCGTCAGGATTATCTCCTGCCGGACCGGGATATCCTTGATCCTGCCGCGGATCGTGTAACTCCCGTCGGCATTGAGCTTGATCGGCCGGACCGCCGCCGACGGCGCCCGTGAAGCAGGCAGTGAAGGTGCCGCTGCCACGTCCAACCGTTCCTGGCCGCGCCCGGCAGCAAGGCGTTTTCCTTTTTCCACCCCGAGACAGAACGCCGCGACTGCCACGATGAAAAACCCGATCGCAAACAGGACTACCCGCTCGTATTTGCGGACATATTCCGCAAACGGCTTCTCGGGCGCTCGGGCGGCAACGGGGTGCCGGGGTTCGCCTTCGACGGAAAATAATTCCAGTTGCGAGGCAGGCTCTCTCTGTGTCATACGCTCAATTATATCCCTACTTGTGCGGGGGTTGCAAGTATTTTTTATAATACTTCTTGGCGACCCGCTCGAACGCCTCCACGACCTTCGGGTCGAACTGCGTGCCGCTCTTTCGTTTGATCTCCCTGACGGCGCCGTCGACGTCCACGCGTTCCCGGTACGGGCGGCCGTAGACCATTGCCTCGAAGGCGTCGGCGACCGCCATGACCCGCGCGCCCAGGGGGATCTGGCCTTTTTTCAGGCGCGACGGATACCCCGTCCCGTTGTAGCGCTCGTGGTGATGCATGATGATCGGGATCACCGGCCGCAGCATGACGAACGGCCGCAGCATCTGGGCGCCGGAGACCGGATGGCGCTTGATGATGGTATATTCCTCGGGCGTGAGCTTCGTGGTCTTGGTCAGTATCTTGGTCGGCACGTCGATCTTGCCGGCATCGTGCAGGAGGCTGGCGTAGCGCAGGCTCTGGCGCTGTTTCTCGTCGAGTCGCATCTCCTCGGCGATCGAGACCACGAGCTTCGGGAAATGCGGCGAATGCGTGTATTCCTGCGGGATCCGGGAATCGAGCATCGTGGTCAGGGATTTGATGCTGCCCAGGACCAGGCGCTGCTGCTCTTCAAAGAGCTGCAGGTTCTTGATGCCGATCATCGCCTGCTCTGCGACGGTGAGCATGATCTCCTGGTCGTACCGGTCGAACGGCCGGGCGCTCGTGTCGCGCCTGATGATGATCAGGCCCATCAGGTCCTCGGAGACCAGCGGTATCCCCAGCAGGTAGTCTCTGCGCACCGCGGTAAAGGTGCGGATGATCCTGCGTTCAAGACGGCTGGTGATCTTTTTATTCTTGTCGACGACGATCTTTTTTTTGCCGCTGACCATGACCTTCATCGTCGAGAACTTCCTGGTGGGGTCGATGATCAGGATCAGGCAGTAGTTGGCGCTGAAGATCTGGCAGACAAGGCGCGCCAGCCGCGCGATCATGTCTTTCAGCTCGAACGTGGAGTTCACCAGGCGGTAGATGCTGTGCACCGCCGAGATGAGCGTCTTATACCTTAGCGTAGGGATCGAACAATTTTTTGTACTCATCTAACGCATTCCTGTCCGTCATTCCGGCGATATAGTCGCAGACCGCCCTGCGCGCGCCGAACTCCCCGACCCTCGCCTGTACCTTCGGCGGCAGCGCCTCGGGCCGTTCGATATAGACCCGGAACAACTCCTTGATGAACCGCTTTGCCTTATCGGCCATGCGGATCACCCGGTAGTGATGATACAACTTCTCCATAAGCAGGTCGCGCAGCGGCTTGCGGTATGCCTGCATGCCCGGGCCGAACGTCGCGATCTTCTCCCCGTGAGTCTTGACGTCGCGATGCGTGCGGATCTTGAGCCGCGCAATGGTCAGTTCGGTCTGCTCGATCAGGTCGGTCACCTGCATGTTGATCAGGCTGCGGATGATCCAGTACTTCTTCTTTTCCCCCGCGAGGCCGGCGTACTTTTTGGGGATGGAACGCACGATCGTCTTCCACAGCGGGAGCTTCGCAAGGTCGCCCTCGGAAAGCAGCCCCGAGGTCAGTCCGTCGTCGAGGTCGTGGTTGTCGTAGGCGATCTCGTCGGCGATATCCACGACCTGGGTCTCGAGCGTGGGCATCTCGTCGGGTAAAAGGTCTTTGATCCGCGCCGTGCGGTCGAACTTGGTCGAATGTTTGACGATCCCCTCCCGCACCTCCCAGGTCAGGTTCAGGCCGGGAAAATCCGGGTAACGCTCCTCCAGAGTATCGACCACGCGCAGGCCGTGGGCATTATGGTTGAACCCGCCGTGTGCGGCCATCAGCTCGTTCAAGGCGTCTTCTCCCGAATGGCCGAACGGGGTGTGCCCCAGGTCATGGGCAAGGGCTATGGCCTCGGTGAGATCCACGTTCAGGCCCAGGGCCATGGCGATGGTCCGGGCGATCTGGGAAACCTCCAGCGTATGGGTAAGCCGCGTGCGGTAATAATCGCCCTCGTGATTGACGAAGACCTGGGTCTTGTATTCCAGCAGCCGGAAGGCCTGGGAATGGATGATCCGGTCGCGGTCGCGCTGGTATGCGCTGCGGTACGGGTGCTCCTGTTCCGGGTGCACCCTGCCGCGGCTTAAGGAGCACCGCATGGCGTACGGCGCCAGGGATTTCTCCTCGAATCCTTTACGGTGTGTTTTTTTCGGCATGGAGCAACCTTCGGTATAGTTCGTCGAGCGACTGGGAGATCACTTTCGTAGAGCCCGCCACCGGCATGAAATTGGTATCCCCCCTCCATCGCGGGACCACGTGCACGTGCACGTGGGACGGAATGCCTGCGCCCGCCGCCGAGCCGATGTTCAGGCCTATGTTGTACCCGTGGGGCTGCAGCACCCCGTCGAGCAGCTTCTGCGCGCGCTTGACGGCCCTGAACAGGTCCAGGGTTTCGGCGTCGCCCAGACGCTCCAGAGTGCCGGTATGGCGCAGCGGCGCGACCATGAGATGGCCGTTGTTATACGGAAATATGTTGAGCATGCAGATGGAGCCGGCGGTCCTGAAGACGACGCGGCCGCGGGCGCCGGAAGCGCGGGATGCCCGGCAGAAAAGGCAGCCGCCGGTTTTTTTCGACTGAACGTATTTTATCCGCCAGGGGGCCCAGAGCCGGTCCAATCGCACCTCGCTACAGCTTGACTATCTTGGCTTCTATTGTATCATTAATCTCGATAATTCCAAACGACTTATACGGCGCAAAGACCTCGTCCGTGGGGCTGCCGGGGTTGAAGAACAGGATGCCGTTTATGTACCGGTTGCACGGCTGGTGCGAATGGCCGTAGACGATCGCGTCGACCTTGTTGGATTTAAACGCCTCGAGCATCTGGTCGATCAGCTTGTCCGGCGGGCCGAACCCGTGTTTGACGCCGATGGAAAACCTGCCTGCCCGGATGATCTGTTTTTCGGGAAAAAGTTTGCGCACCCCTGAGCCGTCCATATTGCCCGCGACCGCCCTGACGTCCCCGCAGACCGCGCGCAGTTCGGCGATAACCGCCGTATCCACGAAATCGCCGGCATGGATGATCATATCCGCGCCCTTGAAGGCCTCGATGATCTTCCTGGGCAGCGCAGGCGCGCGCTCGGGTATATGGGTGTCGGACAGGACCCCGATCTTCATACGTTCGCGATGATCCTCGGCTTCGAAAACAGGTCGAACATGTCGTTTATGTTATCCAGGCCCCAGGTCCAGATATGCTCCTCCAGGGCCTTCAGGCGGCTGTTCGTATCGATCCCGCGCGGCGTGATAATGATCCTGCGCACGAGCTTTCCGCGGTACCGCTTGCACTCCTTGGAGAATTCGGCGATGTCTTCTTCGGTTACGGCGTCGGAGCCCAGGCCGATGATCCAGAGGCTGTCCTGGGAACGGCACAACAGACCTTCGTGCAGGCCTCTGCCTTTGAGGTCCAGGGGTTTTATCTCCCGGAAATGGTTCAGGGTGATCCTCTTGCGCTCGATCTGGATCCGGTCGTCCGCGAAGAGCCGCAGGATCCCCACCATGCGCTCGCCGAGGCTCTGGTGGGAGACAGCCGCAAATTCCTGCAGCATAGTCTCGATGCCCTTGCGAAAACCCGCCTTCTGATTTGAGGCGTCAAAGGTCAGGGACGTACGCTTCTCCTGGTGCACGGATTTAAGCCAGAAGCCGAAGACGCGGTCGGCGACTTTCAAAAAATCGCCGCAGCGTACGAGCACGTCCTTTTCAAGCAGGAACCCCACCCGGCCGGTAATCTCTTTAACGGGTTTTTTGAGGATGTGCGCGATATCCTTGACCCTGTTCTGGCCCGACGCCACCAGGTTCATGATATTCAGGCAATCGGCGGAAACGAGCGCATCCTGGAACCGCTTGAGGTGCGCCGTGAACCTCTGGTGCAGCACGCCGGATGAACAGAACAGCAGTTGTTCCAGGACATCCGCCACCCCGGTCCCGGGACGGGCGATCAGGCTTTCGGCAATGACCCCCAGGTAAAACGGGGAACCGCCGGTGAAATGGATGATAAAGTCCCGCTCCTCCTCTTTGAGTCCAAAGCCCTGCGTCAGGTGCTCAAGGAACCGGGCGCTGGTCGGGATATCGAACGGCTCCACGATGATTACCTCGAAATTGCCGAACAGGAGCGACAGGTCCCGGGCGAGGATCGCCTTTGCCTTGTAGGGCGCGGAGCTTGAGATCACGTACAGGGTTGTCTTATCGAGCAAGAGCCGCTGCGACCATTCCCCGTAGAGGCTCTTCGACCCCAGCCCCTCCAGGAGGTGGAACTCGTCGAAGAACACCACGCAGAATTTGCCGGTCTCCTGGTGGATGAGAGCGGTCAGCGACAAAAGCTCCCCGAAAATGCTCTCCCGCTTGCGCCGGTCGACATCTGCCAGGAGCGCCTGGATCTTTGCCGTGGTCCGGGGGATATATCCGGAGGCCTTCTCGACCAGGAACTCAAGGTCCTCCTTCAGGGGCACGGAGGCATTGGAGAGAAAATTATACAACAGGATGCCGACGAACCTGCGCACAAAAGAAGCGAGCGTCTCCGGACGCGCCTCCACGTAGACCATGATGAAGCGGCTGTCGAGAAAACCGCGCAGGAAACCGTGGATGAGGCAGGTCTTGCCCACCTGTTCATCGCCGATCAGCGCGACGTTCTGGCGGTAACCGTCCTTGAGCGCGATCACGCGCTTTTCCAGCACCTCGCGGTACGCCTGCCTGTCGAATAAATGATCCGTCACCATGCGGCTTTCAAGGTAAATAAAACAACGGGTTTTGCGGCTGTGCGCCTTTGCGGATCTCGAAATGAAGGAACACCGTCCGGTCCCTGCCGGCTGAGCCTGCCTGTGCGATCAGGGTGCCGCGCGAGACCTGGTCGCCGAGCTTGACGAACACGTCGCGAATCCGGGCGTACACGGTCCAGAAACCGTCCGGGTGCTCTATGATCACGGTCTTGCCCAGGTCAAGGAAATCGTCGTCGCAGAAGACGATGGTGCCGCTGCGGCTGGCCACGACGTCCGGGGAACGACGCGGCGCGATATTGAGCCCCTTGTTTATCGAGCCTGCGTACGCAGCGCCGAAGCGGGCCAGGACCGTGCCCTGCATTGGCCAGACAAAATCCTCGTCTTGCGTCCCGCGCAGCGGCCTCGCGATCGGCCTCCCCGTGCGCGGGATGAACAGCTTCTGCCCGGTCTCTATCTTTGCGGCATCGGTGATCCGGTTTGCGGCGGCAAGTTCGTCGAGTTCGATGCCGTAGAGCCTGGCAACGCGCCACAGGGTCTGGCCCCGCGCGACTTTATGGTAAAACCCCGTCGTTTTGAGCGCCGCAGCGCGGCCGGCCGCGGGACTGACGGGAACGACGGGCTTCGTCGTCGTTGCGCACCCTGCGCACGACAGCGCTATGAACAGCAGCCATCCTGCAATGATCCTTGTCATCATCGGTACCGGGTAACTCACAAAGCGGGTGATCGGGATCGAACCGACATTAACAGCTTGGGAAGCTGCCATTCTACCATTGAATTACACCCGCTGCTCTATTGTAGGGACGGTTCTCAAGCCTACTTAAAGGTGTCCCCGGGGACAGTTCTAACCGTGCTTGAGAACCGTCCCTATCTTACTTAAAGCACTGCTCCATCACCTTGATCGAACAATACTTCCCGCACATCGTGCACACGTCCGAAATGCCGGGCTTGGAAGAACGCCGGTATTTCCTCGCCTTGGCGGGGTCAAGCGACAGCGATATCTGCTTTTTCCAATCCCGCGCCTTCCGCGCCTTTGAGATATACCTGTCCCATTCGATGCTTCCCGGCAGGCCCCGGGCGATGTCCGCGGCATGGGCTGCGATCCGCGAGGCAATAACGCCCTCGCGCACGTCGTCGAGCGACGGGTGGCGAAGGTGTTCGGCAGGCGTGACATAGCAGAGAAAATCCGCCCCGTGCCACGCAGCCAGCGCCCCGCCGATCGCCGAAGTG
>JAQTMD010000036.1 GCA_028714595.1 Candidatus Omnitrophota bacterium | reverse complement strand
TCGAGGCCGACGTGCACCTGTACGATACGCTCTTTACCGTGCGCGATCCCACCGATGTCCCCGAGGGCAAAGAATTCACGGTAAATCTGAACTCCGCATCCCTGGAAAGACTCTCATCCTGCAAGCTTGAACCCGCCTTAGCCAAGGCCCGGCCCGGCGATCGCTATCAGTTCGAACGAATGGGCTATTTCGTCGTTGATGCGGCACGATCGCCGAACGGCACGCTGGTCTTCAATCGTACGGTCACGCTGCGCGATACCTGGGCAAAAATAGAAAAAAAACTCTAGCGCAGGCCAAAACCGGCATTGCTCCGACGGAATTCAGGCGCGCGGGCTTAAAAATTTTGTAAAAAAAATTGATTTTTTGCGGGAATTCATTACAATATATAGCATAAGACCGGGATTATGCTTGTCCTCATAGGGAGAAAAACACCCGATGCCGACAAAAGAACTGATACGAAAAGAGATCGTCAGAGAAACAGCGCTGCATTCCGTACACCTTATCGCGGACTTCATCTCGCCGCAGCACTTCGTCGAGGAGCCGGAGGAATTGGAGACCATACTCTACGAAGCGGCGTATGTGGCAAAGAATACTCCCCTCAAAAGCTGCATCCATAAATTCCCCGGACAGGGGATCACCGGCGTGCTTGTCCTGGCCGAATCCCACATCGCCATCCATACCTGGCCGGAACACGACTACATCGCCGTGGACCTGTTCACCTGCGGCCGCCACACCCAGCCCCACAAGGCCCTCGAATACCTCAAACGAAAGTTCCTTCCCGCCAAAGTCCGCGTCAGAGATATTGACAGGGGACTGTATGAGTAAGAAATTCTGCCTGAATGCGAGTGACTGGTTCATCGAGACTTCTTTCCCGGGCGTGCGCCGCTGCAAGATGGACGCTTTTCATATCGATAAGCGCCTCTTCGAGGGGAGAAGCCAATTCCAGAAGATGCAGGTGTTCGAAAGCCGCGGCTTCGGCCGCATGCTCGCCCTCGACGGCATCATCCAGCTGTCCGAGAGCGACGAATTCATCTACCATGAAGTGATCACTCATATCCCCCTGTTGTCCCACCCTGCCCCGAAACGGTTACTGGTCATCGGCGGCGGCGACGGCGGGGTCCTGCGCGAGGCCCGCAAGCATAAACTGCAGGAGATATATTTTGTCGATATCGACAAAGAAGTCGTCGGTATCGCCAAGAAGTATCTTGATTTCATCGCCCGGGGCAGTTTCTCGGATAAAAAAGTAAAAGTGTTCATCGAAGACGGCCGGCAGTTCGTCAAACGGCACAAGAATTTCTTTGACGTGATCATCGTTGATTCGACCGACCCCGTCGGGCCGGGCAAGGTCCTGTTCGAGGCGCCGTTCTACCGGCTTGTTCACGAGTCGCTCACCGGGGACGGCATCGCCATATTCCAGCTCGGGCCCTTCCTGGATTTCGACCTGATCATCAGGCCGACGGCAGAAAAGCTTAAGAGATTATTCAGACAGGTGAATCCGGTCCGCCTTCCCATGCCGTCATACAGCTGCGGCTGCGAATATTGCTTCATGATGGCATCCAAAAAGATCGATCCCGCCGCCGTTAACGTACCCACGATCGCCCGGCGTCTGGCGGCCCGCCTCGGCAACAAAGCCGCAAGCCTCAAATACTACACTCCTGCGATGCACAAGGCGAGTCTTGTCATGCCCAAGTTGTGGCAACTCTAAACTGATGATCAGGAAATCTAAAGTTGTAATTGTGGGATCCGGCCGCATTGCCAGGGCCGCGCGCGCATATTTTGCGAAAGACAATTCCGTCGGAGGCGTTTCCTTCTTATCCCGCGACCGGGATACCGGCTCGTGCGATCTGCTGGTCGGGGCATTGGCAGGGGAGTTGGGAGAGCGGGGCCTTGTGCTTGCGCTCAAATACAGGAAGAACCTTATCGATATTTCCGACGTGGACCCGCCGTTTTACCTGCGTAACCGCGACCGGATCGAGCGCGCCGGTATCACGGTCATTCCCGGCTGCGGCTTTTCTCCGGGCCTGGTCAATTGTATCCTCGGGAAGGAATTTCGCGGCAATCGCTTTGTCAGGGAGGTGGAAGTCAAGGCAGGTTCGCTGTCGCCGAGGGCAGCTTATTACCCTTTCCTCTGGTGTTTCGAAGATATCGTTCTGGAGCACCGGCTTGCCTCCTGGCAGATAACGAACGGCAGGAAAAAGAAATTCCCGCCGTTTGGCGGCTTTCAAGAAGAAAAGTTTTTTGGTATCGACGCCGAAAGTTACTATGTGGCCAGCGGTTTTGAGAACGTCCTGGAAGCCGTGCGTCCCCGGAAGTTCATCGTGCGCGTGGTCAGGCCGCGAGGCTTCAGGGAGTTTTTCCGGTTCCTGGAGAGCTACGGCCTGCTTTCCTCAGACAGCCTCGCCAGGACAAAGCAGATGCTTGAGGCAAAGATTCACGATAACATCACCTTTGCCGAGGTGACTATCAAGGGGCGGGGTTCAACCGTACGCTGGCTCCTAAAAGCCGCCGGCCGCGCAAAAGAGCCGCTTAATTCCATGCAAAAGATCACCGCGTCGGTGCCGGCAGTGATGGGAAGGCTGCTGCTCGACGGAAGGATCAGGCAAAAGGGTTTGCTGTTCATGGAAGAGCTGGGTAAGGACGACGGCGTATTCGATGCTTTGATTACCGGAGTCAGAAGAGAAGGGATCGAGATCAGCCGTGCTTGAACACTCGTATATGACCGATAAAGTGAAGGTGCAGCGTTCCGGCATCGACCGCCGGGGCGTCTTTGCGCGCTCGACGATAAAAAAAGGAGAGGTCATCGCTGTCTGGGGCGGACATATCATCACCGAAAAGGAATTCAAGAGGCTTTCCAGAAAGATTTTCAAAGACATCGAAAATTATGCCACGAAGCTCGCCGATGGATTTTACCTCGTCTCCTGCACGAAAGGCGGCCTTGAAGACGACGACTTTTTCAATCATAGCTGCAACCCCAATGCAGGCATCAAAGGACACATCATGATGGTGGCGATGAAGAATATCCGTGCCGGAGAAGAGGTCACCTATGATTACTGCATGACCGACGCCGATTTTGCCTGTTCGTTTGCCTGTCAGTGCGGTGCAAAGAACTGCCGGAAGATTGTTACGACTGATGATTGGAGGAAGCCTTCGCTGCAGAGAAAATACAGGGGGTATTTTTCCTGGTATATCCAGGAGAAGATCGATAGGCGTGCAAAACGTTAAAAGTTCCTGCGCCGCTTGAATTCCTCTGCGCGGCGCATCCTCGATGAAACCGTCTTCCCTCCCCGCTTGAACCCGCTTAATCCCAGATTCCAGGCCTGGTGCAGGACGTCAAAGATTTCTTCTTCGGTCGCTGCCTCAGGCAGATACTCCTGCAAATTCTTCAGGAGCAAATCGGCAAAGGCCTGATTGGCCAGGTCATACAAAGCCGCAGAGCGCAGGATTTCCTGCCAGGGATGACCCTGGAAAAAGGGATACACCCGCTGCACGTCTTCATAGGCCTCCGGGCTGAACCCGTAGGCCCCAAAACCGCGATAATCCGGGTGCACATAGCTTGGCAAGACGGCCTCGGGAGGGTCAAGCGGCTGGGGGCTCTCCAGATAATTCAGGCCTGAGCGTAAATATCTCCACAGGTGCGGCTGCGCATAAAGAAATTGGGGCCCCGCAGGCTGAGAAAACGCTATGACCGGGAGGCTCTCAGCTGAGATAGAGCTGTAACTGCTTATGATGAAAGCCGTTATGATAATTGCAATTGTGAGCCATTTAAGCGGGTTTTTCATGGCGCTCCCGAAAAAATAAAACCCCGGCACGATTTTAAAAAAGGCAAACCGCGCCAGGGTAAAATAAAAAACCCTAAGCAGTGCTTAGGGTATCCGCTTACCTTGTGGCAGCCCCGCTGTCCCGTAAGGACCGGAGGCTTTGCGTCCCAGCATTGCTGCTAGTTTGCCTTTATCAGTAGGTCAAGACCGGATTGTCAAGTGCTTCTAACTAAAGTATGCACGATGGATGGCAAATTTGCAAATTTATTTTTTTACCACGAGGAAAATCCTTGCGAAAGGCAGAGGGACGTATTAGAATAGAGGGTACTCAATTCTGATGGAAACGACTGATTTGCGAGGATGGCGGAATTGGCAGACGCGACAGTTTGAGGGGCTGTTGGCTGCATAAGCTGTGAGGGTTCAACTCCCTCTCCTCGCACCAATATATGAAGGGGACAGTTCTCATTTTTCTCGCGGCAGAACGTGCCGGGAAAATGAAAACTGTCCCCTTTGTCTTTTCGCCCTTATTCCTCGCGCCGCTTGTCGAGGACATAATTGCTTTTTTTCAGGTTCTTGGCGTAGGCCTTTAATTCAGCGCCGATCTCTCCGATCTGGGCAACGTGGTCGATCACGCGGAATTCATTGGTGACCACGCCGATGGATATGGACAGGAGCGGGAATTTGCGTTCGATACCCTGGCGGTCGTGGGCGACGATGTAACCGTTCTTCCTGTCGGTTTCATTGTAGAACGACGGCATGGACTTGTCGAAGTCTTCGATTATTGTCGCGCTGATCCTTTCCGCCTTGTCCGCTGCGCAGACGACGACAAAGTCGTCCCCGCCGATATGCCCCACGAAATCGTCGGGATTGCCGTGGAGCCGCGCGCTCGACAGGAGTATCCGGGCAGTCTCCCGGATGACCTCGTCACCGTGCTCGAAACCGTAGGTATCATTATAGGCCTTGAATTTATCCAGGTCCACGTAGCAGACCGCAAACAGCTTGCCGCTTGCCAGGCGCGCGTTTAGTTCGTTCATGATCGAGACATTGCCGGGCAGGCGCGTCAGGGGGTTTGCCTCGAGGTCTATCGTCGAACGGCGCAGGACCATACGGATGCGGGCCAGCAGTTCCTCGGGTTCGAAGGGCTTGACGACGTAGTCGTCCGCGCCGGAGTCCAGGCCTCCGACCCGGTCGAGTACTTCGCCTTTTCCCGTGACCATGATGACCGGCAGATGCCGCAAAAGGATGTCTTTCTTGATCAGGCTGCAGACTTCCCGGCCGTCCATTTTCGGCATCTTATAATCGACCAGCACCAGGTCCGGTGATTTCTGTCCGATCATTTTTATGCCTTCCTCGCCGTTCTCGGCCTCAAAGACTTCGTATTTTTCGCTTTCGAGCGTGATGCGCAGGACGTCCCTGATATCGGGGTCGTCGTCGATAACCAGTATTTTGATCGCCATAATCCCGTCCTTTTACGTTTTTAAGCGACCGGCAGCGTAAAGCCGAACGTCGAACCCTCGCCCACCTTGCTTTTTACCCAGATGGTCCCGTGGTGCGCCTCGATGATGTGTTTGACCAGGGCAAGACCGAGCCCCGTGCCCTTTACTTCCTGATTGACGGCGGAGTCGACACGGTAGAACTCAACAAAAAGCTTGTCCAGCGCCTGTTCCGGGATCCCGCAGCCGGTATCCTGCACCTCGATCCTGACCTCGGCATCGTGCCGTGCGGCGCGGAGCGTGATCGATCCCTTGGTCGTGTATTTTATCGCGTTATTGATAAGGTTGATCAAGACCCTCTTTATCTGGCTGTAGTCGGCTAGTACCTCAGGCAGCTGGTCGACGGCTGTCACAAGCTCGATCTGTTTCTCCCGGCACTGCACGGCGAGCAGGTCGGCCACTTCTTCGACGATGTGTTTGAAGTCGTAGGGGGCAAGTTTCAGATCGACCCTCCCGGACTCGATGCGCGAGATGTCCAGCAGTTCATTGACGAAAGAGACCAGTTCATCGGAGTGTTTATTGATCTTCTCAAGCCGCTTGTAGACGTCTTCGGGTAAAACGCCCAGTTTACCCGACAGAAGGATCGACGCATATCCCTTGATGGATGTCAGGGGGGTTCGCAGCTCATGAGAGACGTTGGAGACGAAGTCGTTTTTCCGCTGGCTGATCTTTTTGACCTCCTCCAGGACGCGTGAAAGTTCCTTGGTCCGCTCCTCGACGCGTTTTTCGAGGTTCTGGTGCGCCTGCCAGGTCTTTTCGAACAATCGTGCGTTCTCAAGCGCCTGGCCGATATGATTAGCGACGATGGTGATCAGCTCCTCGTCGCCTTCGGTGATGGCGGTATCCTGCTTGTCGGTGCCGACGAAGAACAGTCCGGGGGAACCCTCTTTCGGCAGGACCGGGGCAAAGACAAAAAAGGTGACGCCGAAGGCCTCCCGTACTGCTTCGACGAAGGCATGTTCATCGGCGGCAAGCGAGGAGAGCGTTTTTTCGGCGGGGAGCAGCTTGGCGAGTCCCTCCCGGTGCGTCTCCATGAAAGATTTTATCCGTTCTGTCTCTTCCGGGATGTAGCCGAGCGTAAGACGCAGGATGAACTTGCGTTCCGTCTCGGAAAACAGAAAGGCCAGCGCCTTCGTAAAGCCCAGGTCCTCGATATGGGCGGGCTCGATCCGTTTAAAGACCTGCGATTCTTCGAGCGTCGAGCTGATCGACCGTGAAAGTCGGTTGAGGGTGTAGAGACCGGTGATCTTTTTGTCGAGTTCTTCCTGGGCCTTGTTGAGCTCTATGTCGGTACGCACGACCAGCTTCGCCTGTTCGTCCATTTCGTCGAGGGCTCGCCGGAGATTCGAAACTTCGTTCCGCAGGGTGTTCGCAGTGTTTTCCTTGGTCATGACCACAAACGCCATGACGATCGCCGCCACGAGACCGAGGAACGCAAGGATGATGTTGAATGCAAACATGGGTCAGCCTTCGATTATCAGGACCGAAAAATCCTGATTATGAAAATAGATCTGTCCGTGGTATGCGCCGGCGTTGAGCGGCGCAAGCTCCCCCTGGGTAAAGAGCCCGATTATCGGGATGCCGGGCAGGCTCTTTTTGATGAGCGACAGTTCCTCTTTGATGTCGCGCCTGAGTAGATTGTATCGCGAAAAAGAGCTAAAGACAATGGCAAACCGCGACGGCATGACCTTGGCGATCTTCGGCATGGCATTGGCCAGGTTTTCCTTTGCTTCGGCCAGCGCGCGCGATGCCGCTTCAAGGCACGTCTCCTTGGTCGAGATCATCAGGCGCACGGTCGCGCCTTCAGGGATGTTGCCCTGGCAGAAGAGCGCCCCGCGCTCGTCGACGGAGATGACGTTGCGCAAAAGGTATTCCTGTTCGCCGGGGATAAGCAGGCCGATCGGATAGGATGCCGAGAGCTTGCGCAGCTCGCGCGTAAGCCTCGAGCCCGAAAGCCCCAGGTAATCCTCGTACAGTCCCAGGGCGGGCTTTCCGTCGACGGCGCTGACGATGTTTCCGACGGAGCTGGTTACCAGGTGCGGTTTGCCGATAGGCCTCCAGCCGTGCTGGAGGCCCAGCCCGAACGAGACCTTGCCTCCCCCGCGGATCCCCACGCAACCGTCAGTGAGCACCTCAGAGTTGTAGTAGAGGGAGGCCTTTGAGACATCCGCATAGCTCGACGCCGAGGTGCCGAAACAGGGGAAGCCGCGGCCGAGATGCTCCTGCAGCCCGGAGACGAACGAGGTTGCCTCTTCGACAAGCCGGTCAAAGAGCAGAAAGCCGAAATTGCGCTGGATGTTCTTGAATCCGTAGAGCAGATGTTCCGCCAGCTCTTTACCGCCCAGGAACGGATTTTTTTCGTGGATGTTCCTGGCCACGGCCGTCGAGCAGTAAACGCCTTCGGGAAAACCCAAAAGCATCACTGTAAGCCCGTGCTTATAGACGCCCCTGTCGCACATCAGCGCCGCCCCCGCTGCGCCGATCAGGGGGATATCTTCGAGGTGTTCAGACAGGGTCTTGGCGATTGTCGGAGCGGAAAGGTCGAACGAATGGAAGACCAGCCCCAGGTCGATCTTGGAGCGGCTTTTGAGACGGGTTTTTGCCTGCCCGACGGCCTCTTCGGCGGCGAGCAGAGAGTTGTTTTCCGAACTGAAGCCTATAGCGATATCAATCATTCTGGATGCGCGCTCAGGGATCGACCTTCGTGGTGGGCTGCATTGTTCGCATATGCAGAGTATATACTACGCCGGGCAAGCGGTCAATAAAATTATTGACTACGCAGGGCGATGTAGTACAATAAGTTTAACCAAAAATAGATTTTACGTCGGAGTGCGGCCCCATCGTCTAGCCTGGTCCAGGACGGATGGTTCTCAGCCATTAAACACCGGTTCAAATCCGGTTGGGGCTAGAATAGAGCAGACCGGTTGAGGCTGCCAAGCCAGACAAGGAGAGCGTAATGACCCGGGGGCCGGCACTGACAGCAAAATTTCGGTGGATAGGAGCCGCGGCGGCGGTTGCGCTCATCATGCAGACCCTGGCAGTTACCGGCGCCTGGTGCGCGGAACCGTCGTTTGCCGATCAAAAAAAGGAAGAAGGCCGACAGTATTACCTTCAGGGGAAGAGCCTTGTCGCCTCCGGTCAGATCGACGAAGCCCTGGCATATTTTCAAAAAGCGGTCTTTTTCGATCCCTCGCTCGTTGCGGCATACAACGAAGCAGCGATCATCCTTACCATAAAAGGCCAGACAGAGCGGGCCAAAGAGATGTATCTGCGCTCGATAGCCATCGCGCCCAGCTATCCGCACGCCTACTCGAATCTGGCGCTGGTGTATGAAGAGGAGGGGGATTTCCCCGGGGCCCTGCAATGCTGGAGGATACGGGCGAATCTCGGCTCGTCCGATGATCCCTGGACCCAGGTAGCCCGCCGCAGGACGCAGGAATTGGCCGACGCCCACCCCGGCGTGTACGAAAAGGTTCTTGCCGGACAGTATTCCCTGGAGACGCCGCAGACTTCCCGGCCCGCGCAAGCCCTCTCCCCGGCAGATACCGGTCTTTCGGCGGCCCGGTTCGCAAGGCCGGAACGGGTGACCTTGTTCTCGGATGAGGGCGTTGTCCCGGAGTCTTCGTCGCAGGGCGGAGCCTACGCGCTGGATTATCTGGCGCGGGCTAAAGACCATTACGCAAACGGGGAGTACGTGCAGGCGTTACGGGAAGCGACGATTGCGGAGTATATGGACCCTTCCAACCAGGAGATTAGTTCTTTTGTTCAGCAGATCCGCGAAGCCATACTTCAATAACCAGAAGCCCGCCTAGAAGCTCAATTCTTCTTTTCCGATTATCTTGACTTTTGCGTTGTCTTTCAGTTCGCCCTGAGCTTCCAGCACGACCATGTCGTTGACGGACAGGCCGTCGGTGATCTGGGCATAGTCGCCTGTCCTGTAGCCTACCGCTACCTGACGCAAGCTTACGGTGCCGGTTTCCGCTTCATCCTCGGTCTTGCGCACCGTCGCAGGAGGGATGACCGGCGCGAGGACGATGTCTTTGCCGGCAGCGATAAGGCAGGTGGTCGGGACGATGATCGCGTTGGGCAGCTCGATGATCTCGATATCTGCGCGGCTGAACATTCCCGGCAGCAGCATGCCGCCGGCATTTTCGACTTTTATTTTTGCGGTCAGCGTCCGGGATTTTCCCTCGACCACGGGGTTGATCTTGTCCACGGTCCCGGCAAAGGTGACCCCGGGATGGGCATCGACGTAGACCTTGGTCTTCTGTCCGAGTTTGACCTTGTCGATGTCGCGCTCGACGATCCCGACCTCGACGTTGACCTCGTTGATCTCATAGATCGATACGACCTTGTCCTGAGGAGTGACGAACTCTCCTTCTTCCGCATCGCGGGGGCCCATCACGCCGTCAACCGGGGATGCGAGGGATATCTTCCTGGCCTCGTTTTCCGCAAGCTCCATCTCTGCCCGGGCAGTCTCGATCTGGTACCGGGCGCTTTCCGCTTCCAGCTGCACCTCTTCAAATTTCGACTTGATGATGGCGCCGGCTTCATACAGCTTCTGATGCACCTCTAATCTTTTCTGCGCGGCGGCAGCCGCAGCCTTCGTGGACTCGAATTTGCTTTTAGCATACCTGAGCCGGTACTGCATATCCCGGGGATCGAGATCGACCACAATATCGCCCTGCCTGATCCGCTCGCCTTCCCGGAAATAGATCTTTTGGATGACGCCGTTGACTTCGAACTTGAGCGGTATCTCTTTTTTCGCTTTTACCGTGCCCATGACCGGCAAGGTGTCCTGAAAATCTTTGGCAGCGACCACAAACGCCCTGACCAGGATGGCGCTGGGCTCGATGCTCGTCGGGCGCGGCTCTTCCGCGGGCTTCTCCGCCTCTTTCTTATCGGTTTTGATGCCGAGGAAGGTTTTTATTTTGTCCGTGACCGCCGCCGTCGTCAGGGCCTGCGTCCCGCCGGCCGGTTTTGGTGCCGTAACCGGCTGTGTGGCGTTTATGGGAATCGGCTTGCCGGGCGACGTGAGCTTCCGCGAGCTTTTAAAGAAGCCCCAGGCGATAAAAATAAGCCAGAAGATCGCGAAGAGCGCGATGATCAAGATATGCAGCTTGTTGGACTTCATCAGTTCCTCCTTGCATAGAGATGCACACCAAACCATCCTTTTGGTTTGGGTGTCATTTTCGTATCAGGCGCAGGTCCTTGAATACCAGATAGACGCAGGGGATGAGGAACAGCGTCAGGAATGTCGAAATGCTCATGCCGCCGATGACCGTGATCGCCAGCGGCGACCAGAGTTTCGAAGACTCGCTCTTGTCCAGCGCCATCGGGATGAGCCCCAGGATCGTGGTCAGCGAGGTCATCATGATGGGCCGGAGGCGGTCCAGCGACGCCTCCAGTATCGCCTGGCGCTCCTGCGCGCGCGAGCCGTAATCAAAGCCCAGTTTGTGGCGCAGGAAATTTATCCTGTCGATCAGGACGATGGCGTTGTTTACCACGATGCCGCCGAGCATGATGGCGCCGATGAAGACGCCCATGCCGACCGCGGTGTCGGTCCAGCGCAGTGCCATGACCGTTCCGATGAACGCCAGGGGCACGGTCCCCAGGATGATAAGCGGCTGTGCGAACGATTCAAACAGCCCGGCCAGGATCATGTAGACGAGGACCAGGCTCAAGATCAGGGCAAGCCGCAGTTCTACTTCGTTCCTAATCATCTTATCTTAATTTCCGCCGAATTGCCAAAAATAATCTTTGGGAAAATCGAGTCCTTTGAGCGCTTCTTTTACCCTGTCCGCGGCAGTGCCCAGCGCCATGCCGCCGATGTTGGCGCTGACTTGGACCATGCGGGATTTGTTCTTTCTCCAGATT
>JAQTMD010000035.1 GCA_028714595.1 Candidatus Omnitrophota bacterium | reverse complement strand
GGAATATTTCATGTTGTCGCGCAGGTAGTCGAACCCGAACTCGTTGTTGGTGCCGTAGGTGATATCGCAACCGTAGGCCTGCTGGCGCTCTTCGTCGGACATGTCGTGCTGGATGCAGCCCACCGAGAGCCCCAGGACTTCATAGATCGGCCCCATCCCCTCCCGGTCGCGGCGGGCAAGGTAGTCGTTGACCGTGACGATGTGCACGCCTTTGCCCAGTAAAGCATTGAGATACGCGGGAAGCGTCGCCACCAGGGTCTTGCCTTCGCCGGTGGCCATTTCCGATATCTTGCCTTCGTGGAGGATGGCGCCGCCGGCGATCTGCGTGTCGAAATGACGCAGGCCGATGGTCCGGCGGGATGCCTCGCGCACCACGGCAAAGGCCTCGGGGAGGATTTCTTGGAAGACCTTGAGGCGCGTCATTTTTATCTTTTCCTTGATCTTGTCCTTTTCTTCGGGGATCGAGACCGACGCCAGCAGCTGCCCAAGCTCATCGAGCTGAGGCTGGATCTGCGCATTCTGTGCGGCGATGTGCGCTCTGAAGGCATCGGTCTTTGCGCGCAGTTCGGCATCCGATAACTTTTCCAGCGCAGCCTCAAAACGGTTGGTCTGCCAGACGACGGCCGCGAGCCTCACCATTTCGCTGAGCGAAGACATCGGCATGTCCCGGTGCAGAAAGATGTTCAGGCCGGGATAGCGCCGGTTGATCGCCTTTTGTTTCGCGTCCAGATTGAGTTTTCTGATCAGGCCCAGCATGGCTTAGGTGTGTTCCCCTTTCAAATATTTAAGGTACGCCTCCATACATGCGTTCAGATCGCCGTCCAACACCGCGGCCGAATTGCCGGTCTCATAGTCGGTACGGTGGTCCTTGACCAGCGTGTAGGGGTAGAGCACGTAGGAACGGATCTGGCTGCCCCACTCGATTTTCTTTTTCTCTTCGCCGCGGATCTTCTGCAACTGGCTTTCCTTTTCCCGCTGCTTGAGCTCGTAGAGCCTGGCCTTGAGGACCTTGAGCGCGGTCTGCTTGTTCTGGTGCTGCGAACGCTCGTTCTGCGACTGCGCCACCACGCCCGTCGGCTTGTGGGTGATGCGCACCGCGGAATCGGTCTTCTGCATGTGCTGTCCGCCGGCCGATGACGCGCGGTACGTCTCGATGACCAGGTCTTTTTCCTCGACGGCGACCTCGGCCTCGTTCTCCAGTTCCGGGATCACGTCCACCGAGGCAAACGACGTGTGCCGCCGCTTGTTCGCGTCGAACGGCGAGATGCGCACGAGACGGTGCACCCCGCGCTCCGACTTGAGGTACCCGTACGCGTATTCGCCTTCGATAAAGACCATGACGTTCTTGATGCCGGCTTCTTCTCCGGGAAGTATGTCCACGGTCCTGGTGCTGTAACCCCGGGATTCAGCCCAGCGGGTGTACATCCGAAGCAGCATCGCCACCCAGTCGCATGACTCGGTGCCTCCGGCTCCGGCATTGATGGAAAGGATCGCGCTGTTGGGGTCGGTGTCTTTATCGAGGAGGGTCTTAAACTCGAGGTGTTCGACGTCGCAGCGCAGGGCCTCGGTGCCGCGCTCCAGTTCTGCGATGACGTCGTGCTCGCCCTCGCCGAGGATCGCTGCCAGCTCGGCCAGTTCCGCCTGCTTCTTCTGCGCCTCCTCCCAGGGTTCGACGGTGTTCTTCAGATTCTTGAGCTGCCTGACGACCTGCGTGGAGGCTGCCTCGTTGGACCAAAAGTCCTGCGCCGACATGGCGCCGGAAAGCTCGTCTATCTTTTTCTTTTTTGCGTCAACGTCAAAGATACCCCCGAAGGTTCTCGATATCGGCGGCGATCGACGAAAGCTTCTTTTTGATGTCTTCGAGCATGGCGGCCCTCTTAGCGTTTCTTGATGCCCCGCAACGCCAGGACGAATTCGTCCTTGTTGTCGCAGAAGCTCAGCGCCTCTTCTTCGGTTACCTTATCGGACTTGACCAGCTTGACCAGCGCCTGTTCAAAGGTCTGCATGCCGAAAATCTCTGCCTCGGCGATGTACTTGGGTATTTCCCAGACCTTGTTCTCGCGCATCAGGCGGCTGATGGTCGGAGAAAGCAGCATGATCTCGCAGGCGGGAATGCGCCCCGTACTGTCTTTGAGCGGGATAAGGCGCAGCGAGATGACGCCTTTCAAGAGCACCGACAGCTGGGTGCAGATCTGCTGGTGCTGGTGAGGCGGGAAAAAGTTGATGATGCGCTCTACGGTCTGCGGGGCATTGACCGTGTGCAAAGTGCTTAAGACCAGCACACCCGTCTCGGCGATGGTCAGGGCGGCGGACATGGTCTCCGTATCGCGGATATTACCGATGTAGATGACGTCCGGGCTCTGGAGGGTAAACGAACGCAGCGCCTGCTGATAAGAATTTACGTCCTTGTTTATCTCGCGCTGGTTGACGATGCAATTCTTGTCTTCAAACGTGGCCTCGATCGGCTCCTCCAGCGTAAAGATATGCCGGTAGGAGTTGACATTAATGTACTCGATGAGGCTGGCAATGGTCGTTGATTTGCCCGAACCCATGGTCCCGGTCATCAGCACGATGCCGCGCCGCTCCAGCGCGAGTTTTTTGAGCACCTCCGCAGGCAGGTTCAGTTCATCGAGATTCTTGACGACCGCGGGCACGCTCCTGATGACGATGGACGGCCAGTTGCGCTGGGTAAAAATGCTCACCCTGAAGCGGTGCTTGAGCTCCGGGGAATAATACGCGAACTCGATGTCGAGGTTGCGGCTGAAGAAATCGCGCAGCTCCTTGGACAAAAGCTTCTGGAGCGCCGCGTCGATATCGTCCATGGTGACGACCTCGTTGCCGATCTTGGTGACCAGACCGTTGATACGCATGCGCACGGTGCCGCCGGCGCGGTAAAACAGGTCCGAGCCCTCCTTGTCGATCATCATCTTCAAATAATCGGTTATCGTCATCCCCGACCTCCTCGATTTTTCCCCGACATAAACTTTAGAAGGAAAAATTCACTCCGGGCGGCAGGGGCCGCGAGGAGCGATTCTTTCCCAGACATCAATTATACCACCCTCCTCGATTTTTCCGTAGGAAAAAATTCCAGGTACTTGCCGAACAAGAGCCGCGTTTGGGCGTCGAGCGCAGGCGTCGAACCCAGGACGATGACGATAAACGGCACCATCACCCATTCCGCGAGCATGATGACGCTGGTAAACCACGGCACGCCCCGGGGCCGGGGAGGCAGGATCATCCTGCTCAACACGAGCCACACCAGGCTCGTCCACATGGTGAAATCGAACAAGAGGCCGGTGATGCGCGGCAGGTTGTACCCGATGGGCGACTGGGCAAAGAAGCGGCCGCCGAGGGCGACCGGAAGCGGCGCTATCACCACGATGATCGTCGCCCAGAGCGCCCAGGTCACGTGGCTTTCCAGGAGATGGAAGCTGCGGCGGACCTTTTTGGCCAGCGGGATCCCGGGGGTACGCAAAAACCCGCTTACCACAAAGGGGAAATTCTCCACGCCGAACGCCCAGCGTTTTTTCTGTTTATACTGGACGACCAGGGTCTTGAAGAAATTGCTGCTGTACGCGACGTCCATGGAGACGGTCGTGTAGAGCGGGACGACCTCATAGTCGCCCTTGAAATGCAAGTACGCCTTCCAGTAGACCACCGAGTCGTCGGAGACCATATCCACGGGCCAGTACCCCATGTCCACCAGCGTCTTGAAGCTCATGCTGTGGCTGGAGAAAGTGACGAATTTTTCCAGGCGCATGCTTTCGATCAGCTGCACGAACGAGGCCGACAATTCCACGACCCTCGCGAACGACGGGGCGGTCCAGATATTGTTGTTGTAAACGGGTATCGGCTGGTAGCTTGCCTGGTGCGGCCGGGGGTGCGTCAGGAAGTGATAGGTGAGGCAGCCGAAATATTCGCGGTCAACGCAGGTATCCGCGTCGAAACAGGAGACGATCACCTGGTCGAGGCCGATCCGGCGCTTCTCGAGCAGATCTTTTGCCTGTTTTGCCGCCCAGGTGGCGTTGGCGCCTTTGAGCCTGCGCTCGCCGGGTATGCCGTCGGGGTGGAACGTGGAAAGGTATCCGTGGAAACGGCCCGCCCATTCCCCTTCCAGGACCCGGGCGACCTGGCGCGACGGTTTGTGGCGCTCCTCGAACGCAGCCACGACGATGACCCGGTCCATCGGGTAATGGCTCTTTGCCAGCGCAGCCAGGGAAGAACGCAGGACCTCGGGTTCTTCTTTATACGCAGGGAAAATCACCAGGTGATACAGCGACCTGAAATCTTTTCCGGGGGCAAGCCGCTCGCAGGCATGCAGCCAGTTCCTGTCCTTCTCCTTCATCAGCCTGCGGTGCGCCATGACCAGGAGGATCGTCAGGTACGTCGTGCGGATGATCCAGTAAAAATCGAAGACGATCACAAACACCGCGCAGGCGACCGGACGCACGATCGCCAGCACGATCAGGCAGACGATACTGCCCCAGGAAAAAGCACCCGGCACGATCTCCAGGAATCTCTGTAATCTTCTATCTCGGTTCATTGTTCTTTTTGCGCATCAGCTCGTCCATAAAGGGAACGAGTTTCGGCCTGAGTTCCAAACGGTACAGGTTGTCATAGGGTTTGCCGTCCTCGCCCTTTTCAATATCGACAAAATAGAGCACGTCGCTGCGAACGTCGTACTGCGGCGAGCTCTGCCTGCGGCGCAGCGCCACCACCGTAAAGGGCAGTGCCCCGGGCTTGGCCTCCAGCATGTCGATCCTTCTGTCGCTGACCACGACCAGGTAGTATGAATCCGAATGCCAGAAGACTTCCTGGATCGCGCCCCCCGGATAATCCAGGACAAACTGTGCCGGGCCGGACCAGGATTCCGGGGGCCTGACTTCGGCGATGCCGATCTGGCGGGAATTGAAATACATGAGTTTTTTCCGGTCCGGCGACACCTCCCACCGTTTCGGAGGGACCTTGAGCGGCATATATGCGGTGAAGCGTTCGAAGCGCTCGTTCCAGAGGTCCGCCTTATAGACCGTATTTGTCTCGGGGTCGGCATAGAAGATCAACCCCCTGGTCTGGTCGATCCAGTAGGCGGCGAGCCGCTCTTTGTTGAGCTGGTCGACTTCCGGACGCAGCGGAAAAAGAATGATCTTTTCCAGCTTGGTCACCTTATTGGCGCTTACCTGGACGTCGCTGGCATAGGGATAGTAGCCGTCGAGGGCGGTCTCGATACGATAGGTGCCGGGCATGAGCTCCGGTATGGTGCAGGGGGTCTTTTCGCTGACGGGTCTTTCGTTGAGATACACGCGCGCCCCGCCGGGAGTCGTTTTGATGGAGATAAGCCCCGTCTTGGTAAAGGTGAAATTCCTGCGGTCAAAACGATAGCCTAAAGCTGACGACAGGATCACCGGCAGCCCTGCGAAGAAAATGAGGACGCTGACGTAAAACAATACTGTCCTTACTTTTTGTTCCCGAGCCATGTCGCGATCCGCCTTTCCAGCTCAAGCAGAGCCTTTTTCTTTCCGACCCCCCCGGAATAGCCGCCCAGTCCGCCGTTACCCGCGACCACGCGGTGACAGGGAACGACAACCGGATAGGGATTGCGTTTCATCAGCTGCCCGACGGCCCTGCCGGCGCCGGGCTTGCCTGCGCGGGATGCCACCCAGCCATAGGTACGCACTTCGCCGACGGGGATCCGTGAAACGATTCTGTAAACTTTGCGGGCAAAGGGAGTCACGGTTAACTCACGAGCTTCTTCCTGCGCAGCAGGTGGTGATACGCGCGCGCAAAGCGATGCGCCTCATCGCGCACCCTGCGGATGAGGTTGAGCGCCGGCGTATCCCTGTCCATTGCAAGAGGCGTGTCCCGGCCTTTGCAATAGATGTTCTCTTCTTCTTTGGCGATAGCGGCCACGGCCAGGTCGAGCGAGAGCTTGCGCAATTCATCTTCCGCCGCCGCCAGATGCTGTTTTCCGCCGTCGATCAGGACCAGGTCAGGCATCGGTTTACCTTCTTCCTTGAGCCTGCGAAAGCGGCGCTGCACCACCTCGCGGATCATCGCATAGTCGTCGATCGCATTGACGGTCTTTATCCTGAACCTGCGGTAATTGTCTTTATCGGGCCTGCCCTTATAAAAACTGACCATGGAGCCGGTGGCTTCCTGTCCGGAGATATTGGCGACGTCGAATCCCTCGATGCGAAGCGGCATCTTCTTCAAGCCGAGCAGCCGGCGCAGGTCTTCCAGTTCGTCGGCGCTGGTAAAATGCACTTCGGTCCTGGCAATGGCGCCCAACGACTTTAACCGGTCGCGCAGGCGCGCCGCATCTTCGAAGCGGTGCTCCTGGGAGGCGACGTGCATATCGAACGACAGCTTTTCCAGCAGGGCCTCGTACTTTGATTCAAGAAACAGCCTGATGTCTTTGACGACTTCCGCGTACTCGCCGGCACTGATTTTCCCGGCGCACGGTGCAGGGCAAAGCTTGAGCCGGTAATACAGACAGGGTTTTCCGGGCATGGTCTTACAGCTCCGGAAACCGAATATTTTACGGATCGCCTTGAGCGCCTGGCGCAGGAGTTTTGCGCTGGCATACGGCCCGTAGTACGCGGCCTTGTCCCTGTTTTTGCGCATGTCAAGGGTCCGGCAGACCGCCACCCGCGGGAATTCTTCGCCGGTGATCATAAGCATGGGGAACGATTTGTCGTCCTTGAGGCTTATGTTGTACTGCGGCTGCTTTTCCCTGATGAGCGTCGCTTCCAGGAGCTGCGCCTGGTATTCCGTGGGCGTCAGGATATGCTCGATGTCGCAGATCTTGGAGACCAGCGCCTGCGTTTTTGCGGATAGATACTTGGTGAAGTATGACTGCACGCGCTTCTTTAACGACTTTGCCTTGCCGATATAGATGATGACGCCCTTGGCGTCCTTATAGACGTACACCCCCGGCGCATCCGGCAACTCCGCGACTTTCTCCTTCAACCTATCTCTGCTCATGGTATCACTACAGATTTTGCGGGTCCTGCGCTGTTGAGCGGGTCAGTGGGTTAGCGCGGGCTTCGCATCACCGCTCGCATTTCCCCGGCGTGGAAATGCTCGCTCGGTGATTTTTCTCGCTCTCGCCTCCCCTGTAATCTCGCGGGCGAACCCTGCCCGCTCGAAAAATCTACGTGCTGCTCATCCCGCTCAATCCACCCGCTCACACCATCACCCGCAAAATCCGCAATTGCCGTAAGCGGCGACCTTGTCACTCAGAACGCGAAAGGGTTTGAGCGGCGGCTGTCGGATTTTAGGGTGTCTTGACTTGGCTCGAGCACACCACTAACGGTGCGCGCAGAGCCAATCAAGACAGGACCCCTAAAATCTGTCACCCTGCTCAGACCGCGTTCTTGCGTCGCGCGAGCAGGCGCCACAGGGCACGCGCCTGTTCGATGCGCAGCATGACGCAGGCTCCGAGGTACGCGGCAGCGCCGAGCGCTATCGGCACCACGAGCCGCAGGATGCGCTCCGTAACCGGACAGCCCGTGCAATACCTGATGCGCAGGGCATAAAAACAGACCGCCGCCATCAGGGAACTCGCAAGCAGTATCTTCAAGAAAAATTTCGCCAGTGCGGCCAGACCAAGGCCGCCGGCCTTTTTATCGATGAGGTACAACAAAAACGAAAAACACGCCATGCCGGAAACCGAGGTTGCCAGCGCAAGGCCGCTCGCCTTCATCCGGTACATGAAAATGGCGTTCAAGAAAACGTTGAGGACCAGGCCCAGCCCGGAAATATACGCGGGCGTGGCCGTGTCTTTCAGGGCAAAGAAACCCGTATGCAGGACCTTGATCCCCGCGTATGCCGCCAGGCCGATGCCGTAGTAGAAAAGGCAGCCCGCGGTGATATCCACGGAATACGCGTTAAACCTGCCGCCGCCGAACAGGTTCTCGATGATGGCCCGTGAAAGCACCATCAGCCCGACGGACGACGGCACCATCACAAAGAAGACCGAGCGCAGCCCGAACAAAAACGTGGACTTGAACGAAGACCGGCCGGCCGGCTCAAGCGCCTGCTGCGAGAGCTCAGGCAGCATGGCCTGCGACAGGGACGCGCCGAAGATTCCGATGGGAAACTGGATCAGCCGGTAGGAGAAATACAGGGCGGCGACTGCCCCCTCTCCGACGATAAAGGCAAGAGAACCGAAAATGGAATCCACGAAATTGTTCAGCTGGTAGATCGCCGAACTGAACAGCCGCGGCGTCAGGAGCCTTCCGATACCGGCTATCGCCGGGTGCGTAAAGCCGAGCGCGAACCTGAAGCGAAAACCCTTTGCATACAGCACGGGGACCTGCACCGCCAGCTGCAGCACGCCGCCGGCCAGGACTCCGGTTGCCAGGCCCCTGATCCCCTCTCCCCAGATAAGCGCGCAGACGATGATGGAAATGTTCAGCAGGCACGGCGCAAACGCAGGCACGCTGAAGTGGCGCAGGGAATTCAGTATCCCCGTGGAATACGCCGCCAGTCCGATGAGCAGGATGTAGGGGAAGATTATGCGGGTGAGCCTGACGGTCGCCGCAAGGGTATCGCCGGAAAAGCCCGGAGCGATCAGGCGGACCAGGACCGGCGACAAAAAGATCCCTGCCAGCGCGATCAGGGAGAGCACGACCAGCAGCAGGTTCATCAGGACATTGGCGAGGTGCCAGAACTCCTCTTTTTTGCCCCGGGCAAGGTATTCGCTCATGACCGGCACGATCGCGGCATTGGCAGCGCCCTCGCCGATCAGGTCCCTGAACAGGTTGGGCAGCTTGAAGGCCACGACAAACGCCTGGGCATAGACGTAAACGCCGAATAAGCGGGCGATGACGATGTCGCGGACAAAACCGAGGACCCGGGAGACCAGCGTTGCCGCCCCTATGACGCCTGCGGATTGAGCGATGTCCCGGTTCGAGGAGACTGAAACGGATTTATTCATTGACATACCTGCATAAATGTGCTATTAATTGATACGTAATTTTTTTTACGGACACAACCTCAACTACCACAAGGAGATTTACATGCCGAAGCGCAAAGCAGCAGTCAAACGGTTACGCGTCGATAAAAAAAGGCACGCCAAGAATGTGCGTATAAAACGGGAGTTGAAGACCGCGATCAAGAAATTCCTGTCGCTTTTCTCAAGCAAACAGATCGAGGAGGCCAAGAAAACGCTTGGCCGGGTATACTCCCTGCTGGATAAAGCGGCAAAAAAGAATATCATCCATCCCAACACTGCCAGCCGTAAGAAAGCCCGGTTTGCCCGGAAAATCTCTAAAGCCGCATAAAACTCAAAACCATCTTTTCAAGCGCAAAGCCGGGTTTTAATCTGCCCGTCTTGATGTCGAGGTCTGCCTGCAGCAGGACCTTCAGGCGCTTTCTGGCACTCAAGGCGTCCGGACACCTGCGCATGAGGCTTGACCGCAAGCCGCCTATTATCCGCTCCGGCTTTTCCCCCTGCTCCAGAAGCCTGTGCAACACCTCCAGCGACGCCTTTGCCTGCCGCCGTTCTATGGTGTTGCTCAGCGCAAACGCGCTCTCTTGCCTGTCAAGCCTGAAGCGTACGACCTGACAGGAATCGCTCAGTTGCTCGATGAAATCATCGTCGGGCTTGGGGCGGGGGGCATCAAGCACCAGCAGGATCCCCGCGTCAGGCTCCCGGACATACGACAACAGGAACGCCCGCGCGTCGGCCTTTGCGGCTTCGATGCCGTGCACGATGACCAGGCGCACGTCTCCTGCCGCCGGCATGTTCAGAAGCTTTTCCTGCAGGGTCTTGAGGCTGAACTCCCTGTCCTGCACGTACAGGGTATCGATATTAAGGTCTCTGGTCTCTTTCGGGAGGGATGCCTGTAATCTGGCGAGGGCCGTATTCTTGAGGGAGGCGCCGTCGGGTCCGAGCGTATCCTGGCCGAGGAAAAGATAGACTGGCTTTTGGCTTCTTACCATTGCTCAACCACGCGCTCCACGATCCTGCGGCTTAAATCCTTGACCGCTTCGGCAGTGGCGGTGTCTTCGCTCTTGGCGAGGGCGCCGCTCGTAAAGTAGGTCGCATCGCCGGTAAAGCGCTTCTCTTCCCAGAGCAGCCTGTCGTCTTTGCGGTCCCGGAATGCAAGGTTGACCACGATGTTCAAACGGTACTCAAGGACATCGTCGCTGTCGGTGTAGCGCACCGGGTCGCGGCGGAACTCCACGAGCTCTCCCCTGAGCACCACATCGGCGTTTTCCCCGCTTACCGGCTTGAGGTTGCCGTCGGTAAGGAATTTATTGATTACGCTCTTGGTGACGTCGGTCTCAAGCTTCGGCTTATATACCTTGTAGCGGCTCGAGGAATCGCTCTCCTGCGTGATGTCGATGGTATTGGCGAACGGCGCGATGTAGATCGTCCGGTACTGCGTGCTGACCAGCGAACGCGTTGAATAGCCGCAACCGGCGCACGCCATGGCCAACCCCGCTCCTATTGCCGTAATCAGTGTCCGTCTCATCCCCTGTCTTTTTTCTCCATGATTTTAAGACGCTCCAGCGAACGCGCCGCCCACGGGCTCTGGGGGGTGGCATCGATGACCGCGTTGTAATAGATAGTTGCGGCCTTGTAATCCTTTTGCCGCTCGTAGAACCGGCCGATAGCGTAATTGCTTTCCGCTTCCTTCTCGCTCAACGACTGGATGCTCTTTTCAGCTTCCTCGGATAACTTGGCCTCGGGGTTGGCAGTGAGGAACTCCTGGAATTTTTCGCGGGCCTCTTTGGTCGCCCCCTGGTCATATGCCGGCCCTTTCGACAAAAGCGCGCGACAGGCGGCGATCTGGAATTTGGCCGCCGCAGCCCATTCACTGTCGGGGTAATTCGTCACGACCCTGGTAAACGCCTCTTCGGCCTCGTAGTACTGGTCGAGGTTTTTATAGACCATGCCGAGCTGATACTGCGCCTTGGCGGCCAGCGGCCCGTACTGCGAATTGTCCACGACCTTGCCGAATATCTCGATCGCCGGGTTGTCCACCGGCAGGTCCAGGCCGAGCGCCTTGCGTCTTGCCTTGCCGGTCATATAGGCTTCTCCGATCGCGTATTCGCGCTCGATGATCTCGGCGATGCGCTCGGAGAAGGGATACTTGTCGATCACCTTCTGGTATTCCTTGAACGCCTCATAGTGGTTGCCCTGTTTCTCTTCGATCAACCCCAGGAAATACTGGCTCTCTGCCGCTTCTTTTGCCTTCGGGAAGCGTTTGAGGACCTTCTTGAACTCGCGCTTTGCGTCCTCATACTCCTCGGCGTTGAAAAGGCTCTGGGCGAATTCCAACTGCTGTTG
>JAQTMD010000034.1 GCA_028714595.1 Candidatus Omnitrophota bacterium | reverse complement strand
CATGGCTTCAGCTGCCAACATATCCGGCTTAACACAAGTAGGATTTTTAGTCATCACTTCTTTTATCTTACGCCCGGCTAAATTCGGATCCACCTCTAAATGCCGGCGCAGGTCTCCGTCGGTAAATATGCCGGAGAGCCTCCCTTTTGCATCGACCACGATGGCGGCGCCGGCGCGCGCCTGGGTGATCTTCAACAGCACTTCGGATACCCGCCTGTCGCCGGTTACGATCGGGTTCTGGCGGCCGGTGCGCATGATGTCTTCCACTTTCAACAGGAGGCGCTTGCCCAATGTCCCTCCCGGATGAAAGAGCGCGAAGTCCCGTTCCCTGAAACCCTTGATCTCCAGAAGGCAGACTGCCAGGGCATCGGCCATGGCCAGCGCTGCGGTGGTCGACGCCGTCGGCGCGAGGTTCAGGGGACAGGCCTCTTTCTTGACCGAGACGTCCAGGACCACGTCGCTGTACTTTGCCAGCATCGAACCGGGATTGCCGGTCAGGGCGATGATCTTCGAGCCGATCTTTTTCAAGAACGGCAGCAGCTGCCTGACCTCCTGCGTGGAACCGCTGTTGGACAGGATGATCACCACGTCGTCGGAGGTCACCTTGCCCAGGTCGCCGTGCGACGCCTCGGCAAGATGCAGGAAAAGGCTGGGCGTGCCGGTGGATGACAGGGTCGCGGAGAATTTCTGGGCGATGATGCCGGTCTTTCCCATGCCGCTGACCACCACCCTTCCTTTTGACTTCAGGATAAGCTCGAGCGCGCGCGTGAATTCTTTACCGATGCGATTTTTCACATGCCGTATGGCGCAGGCCTCGATATCCAGGACCTGCCGGGCCCGCCGTATCTGGTTTGCGATCTTCATAGCACACCTTCGATGCGTTTTGCCTGGCGCAGGAGCCGTTCAAGCTGTTTGGGGTCGATCATGTTCGGACCGTCGCACGGCGCCGAGTCGGGCTGGCTGTGCACTTCCAGGAACAGCCCGTCGCAGCCGAACGCGACCGCCGCCCGGCACAGAGGCTCGACGAATTCCCGCTGTCCGCCCGAACAGCCTCCCTTGCCGCCGGGAAGCTGGATGCCGTGCGTGGCGTCGAAAACCACGGGATAGCCGAAACCCGCCATGATGCCCAGGCTGCGGAAATCCACGACCAGGTTATTGTATCCGAAACTGAAACCCCGCTCGGTAAGGATGATGGACCTGTTGCCGGTCGACTCTACCTTCTTGATGATGGGCAACATGTCCCAGGGCGCCAGGAACTGGCCCTTTTTAATGTTCACTGCCTTGCCGGTCTTTGCCGCGGCAACGACCAGGTCCGTCTGCCGGCACAAAAACGCCGGGATCTGGATGACATCCAGTACCTTTTTTGCGGCGTCGATCTCTTCCCGGCAGTGCACGTCGCTTAAAACAGGAAGCTTCAATTTCTGCTTTACCTTGTGCAGGATCTCAAGACCCCGGGTCAGGCCCGGCCCGCGGAAACTGTCCCCGGAAAGCCGGTTGGCTTTATCGTAGCTGGACTTGAAGATCAGGGGTACGCCCGCCGCCTCGGTTATGCCTTTGAGTTTCGCGGCCATGCCCAGGCACGCCGATTCGGATTCGATCACGCAGGGCCCGGCAATGAGCACGAGGCCCCTCGGCCCTCCGACGGTCACCTTCCCGACTTTTACCTGATGCGTCATGCCGCCTCTTTCTGCAGGTACGCCACTGCCTTTGCCAGGTCCTCGGGCGTGTCCACGCCGATGGTATCATGGGTGGTCTCGATGACCTTGATCTTGTAGCCGTTTTCCAGGATACGCAGCTGTTCCAGCCGCTCGATGCGCTCCAGCGCCGACGGCTTGATATTCTTGTAGGTAAAAAGGAAATCCTTGGAATAACCGTATAGGCCGATGTGTTTGTAATAGACCGGGTTCTTTACCTCGGAGCTCTGCGCCAGGAACGGGATGGGGGCGCGGGAAAAATACAGCGCGAAGCCGTTGGTGTCCTTGACCGCCTTGACCACGTGCGGGTCGTCGATGTCCGCGGGATCCTCGATCTTCCTGATGATGGTAGCCACGCCGATCGAGCTGTCGCCGAGTATTGCGAGGACCACGTTGTCGATCATCGTGGGATGTACCAGCGGTTCGTCGCCCTGGATGTTCACCACGACCTTGACGTCCATGGGATTGACCACTTCCGCGATGCGGTCCGTGCCCGAGGCATGGCCTTTGGCGGTCATGACCACCTCGGCGCCGAACGAGCGGGCCGCGTCGGCAACGCGCTCGTCGTCGCAGGCGATGATGACCTCGTCGAGCAGTCTGCACTGACGCGAACGCTCCCAGACCCACTGGATCATGGGCTTGCCTAAGATATCCGCCAGGACCTTTGCCTCAAAGCGCGTCGAGCCGTACCTGGCAGGGATGATCCCGACGACGCCGCTCCTATCTGTCTTTGATTCCATGGAACTGTTTTATCCTTTCTATGAGCTCGCTGCGCGTGGTAGTGGCAGTGCCGACCTTTCCTACGACTATGCCGGCGGCGAAATTGGCGATGTGCGCGGCCTCCCGCGCCGGGGCATCGGCGCAGAGCCCCAGGGTAAACGTGGCGATAACGGTGTCGCCTGCGCCCGAGACGTCAAAGACCTCCTGCGCCACCGTCGGGATATGCACGTCGCCGTCCTTCGTGAACAGCCACATGCCCTGCTCGCCGAGGGTGATCAGGAGGCTCGTAAGGTTCAGGTGCCTGAGGATGGCATACCCGGCTTTTTTGACGTCCGCGGCGCTTGCGAGGCCGTCGTGGTAGATCTTGAATTCGTTGCGGTCGTCCTTCATCTTGAGGTAGCGGATCGCGTTCTGCGCCTCTTTGCGGTTCGGGGTGATGGCGGTGACGCCCTGATAGGATTCGAAATTGTCTTCTTTGGGGTCGACGGCGATGATCTTGCCCTGGCTGCGGGCCAGCGCTATGACCTCGGCGAGCAGGCCGTTGGTAAAGATGCCTTTGCCGTAGTCCTCGATGATGACCGCGTCGCTTTTTTTGATGCCCTTCGCGCACGCCGACAAAAGTCGTTCCCTGGCCGGGCCGCCGATGGGATCGACGTGCTCCCAGTCCACGCGCACGACCTGCTGGTGCCGGGCAAAGATCCTGGACTTGAGCGTCGTCACCCTGCCCGCTTCCTCGATTACCGCCTGCGTGGAAATGCCGCGTCCTGCAAGGTCCTTGAGCATGATATCGCGGTGAACGTCTTTACCGACCACGCCGGCAAGCGTCACCTGCGCGCCGAGGCTGCGCAGGTTGCTGGCGACATTGGCTGCGCCGCCCGGGACAAAGGTGCGTTTCTTGGCCCAGACCACGGGCACGGGCGCCTCCGGAGAGATGCGCTCCACGTCGCCCCAGATGTATTCGTCGAGGATGAGGTCGCCGATGACTAAAACCCGCGCCTTTGCGAACTTTGTAATGATCTTCGTAAGGTCCTTCATCTTCGATTTCGCCTTTCTCCTGAACTGCAACCTTTCAAATCTATCACACTTTTGGTTCCCGCGCAACCCCAAAAAACTATTCCTGGATCTCCTGATACTGATACAGCTTGCGGTAGATCCCGTCCGTGCGCAAAAGCTCCTCGTGCGTGCCTTCTTCGGCGATCCTGCCGGCATCCAGCACGAAGATGCGGTCCGCGTTCCTGATGGTGGAGAGCCGGTGGGCGATTACCAGCACGGTGCGGCCCTTGATCAGGCGGTTGATCGCGTCCTGGACCAGCCGCTCGGATTCCGTGTCCAGCTGCGAGGTGGCTTCGTCAAGGATCAAGATAGGCGCGTCTTTGAGCAATGCGCGCGCGATTGCCAGGCGCTGCCGTTCTCCGCCGGAAAGCCTCAATCCCCGCTCGCCGATGACCGTGGCATACCCGTCGTCAAGTTTCGTTATCACCTCGTGGATGTGCGCCTTTCGTGCCGCATCCTCGATTTGTCCGTCGGTGGCGCCGGGCATGCCGTAGGCGATGTTGTTGCGGATAGTATCGTTGAAGAGGATGGTTTCCTGCGTCACGATGCCGATGTTGGCGCGCAGCGATTTAAACGTGACGTCCCTGACGTCAATGCCGTCGATGAGCACCCTGCCTTTGACGGGGTCGTAGAAACGCGGCACCAGGTCCAGCAGCGTCGTCTTTCCCGCGCCGCTCGGGCCCACGATAGCCAGGACCTGGCCGCGGCGGATGCGAAGCTCTATGCCCTGCAGCACCGGCGCCGAGCCGTAATCGAACCAGACATTATCAAAGACTATGGTATCCTTGAAACCGGACAGCTGGCGCGCGCCTTCTTTTTCCGCGACCGTCGGCTTGGTCTCAAGGACGTCGTGGATGCGCGTGCTTGCCGCCAGCGCCTGCTGGATAAGGACGTTGACCTGGGAAAGCTTTTTGAACGGCCTGACCATGGACAGGAGCGCCGCAAGCGATACGGTGAGCGCCCCGAACGACATCTTGCCGGCGATGACCTCTTTCCCCTTCCAGGTCAAGACAGCCACGCCGGCGACGATGGCAATGACCTCGGTGACCGGACCGAGCAAAAGCGTCCGCTTGATGGACTTCATGGACAGCCGGTAGTACATGGAATTGACGTCGTTGAATTTGGACAGTTCGGCCTTCTCGGTGCCGAAGGCCTTGACCACGCGGGCGCCGAGGATGGTCTCGTAGAGGATGGAGTTCAGGTCCGCCATCTTCTCCTGTCCGCGCAGAGCGAGTTTCTTGATGACCTTGCCCACGCGCACCATGGGGAACCCGATGACCGGTACCAGGATCATGGATAAGATGGCGAGTTTCCAGTCGATGAAGACGATCATGAAGGCGAACACCACGACCTGCAGCGACTGATAGATGAGGTCGGTGGCCGCGTAGGAGATGGCATTGGCGATGAGCTGCACGTCGTTGGTCACCCGGCTCATCAGCTCGCCGCCGCGCATGGAGGTGAAATAGTCGAGGGAGAGGTCGTGGAATTTCTCAAAGAGCCTGGAGCGGACGTCCCTGATCACGCGCTGGGCGATATCGCTCATGAAATACCCCTGCAGGAACCCGAAGACGCCTTTGAACGCAAAGAGTATCACCACGGCGATGGCCATGAAATTAAGCAGGCTGACGCGGTCGATCCCGTTCAGGGTCTCGGCCATCCGGACTAACCGTTCCGGCGTCTGAGCAGGCAGGACGATCTTTTTCCCGGTCAGGATGATGTCACCCACCGGCATGATCATGCCCAGGGATACCCCGTCGAAAATCGCCGACAGGACCATGCTGCCGCCGGCCAGGATAAACAACCCCAGGTGCGGCCGTATAAATTTAAATAACCTTAAGTACTGCCTCATCTTCCGTCTCTCTCGTAACCGAAACTACAACCTCGTAGGTTCAACCTCGTAGGTTGCACCTACGAGGTTAGAATACCGGTTTAGACGAGTTATTTTATCATATTTGTTGACTTTTGTCGAGTGCTTTGGTACTATGATTTTCATGCATAAAATCAGGGTCGCAGTCATCGGAACCGGCTATCTGGGAAGCCTGCACGCCAAGCTCTACAAGGAGCTCGACGGCTGTTCGCTTGCCGCGGTCTGCGACGTCGACCCTGACCGCCTGGAGCATGTGTGTCGTACGCTGCAGGTGCCCGGCGTGGTAGATTACCGCGACCTCTTCGGCACCGTGGATGCGGTGAGCATCTGTGTCCCCACCATCCGGCACTTTGCCGTGGCCCGGGAGTTCCTTGCGCGCGGCATTCACTGCCTCGTGGAAAAGCCGTTCACCGCCACCCTGCGCGAGGCAGACCAGTTGATCACCCTGGCCCGCAGGAAGAAGGCCGTCCTGGCAGTCGGCCATATCGAACGCTTCAACAGCGCCTTCGCTGCCTGCCGCCAGTACTTCAAACAGCCTTACTTCATCGAGTGCCACCGCCTCAGCCCCTTTCCTCACCGTTCGCTTGACGTCGGCGTGGTGCTGGACCTGATGATCCACGACATCGACATCTGCCTTGGCCTGGTCGGCTCTGCCGTAAAAAGGATCGACGCCATCGGCGTCAACGTACTGACCCCCTTCGAGGACATCGCCAACGCCCGCCTGCACTTTGCCAACGGCTGCGTGGCGAACATCACCGCAAGCCGCGTCTCCGACGAGGTCGTGCGCAAGATCCGCATGTTCCTTAAGAACGCCTACATCTCTCTCGATTACAAAAACCAGCACGCCTTCCTCTATAAAAAGGATCCTGCCGGCGGCATCGTCAAAGTCGCGCTGCCCATAGAAAAAGAACAGCCGCTCGCAAAAGAGCTCGCCTCGTTCCTGGAAAGCGTTGCCCATCACACCACTCCGCTCGTCAGCGGCGAAGTCGCGCGCGAGGCGCTCGGCACGGCCCTGTCCATCCGCGACCAGATATGGAAAAAACTAAAAAGATTCTGATAGTTGCCGGCGAAGCCTCCGGGGACCTGCACGCGGCAAACCTTGTCGCCGCAGTCAACCGGAAATTTCCCCGGGCCGAATGGTTCGGGCTGGGCGGCAGCCTGATGCGAAAGACAGGCGTCGACGTCCGCTTTGACCTCACCGGGATCGCCGTCGTAGGATTTTGGGAAGTGCTCAAGAACCTGGCGCGTTTCAAACGGATATTCGCCGATATCGTCGGACGCGCGGAAGAAGAAAAACCGGACCTCGCCATCCTCGTCGATTATCCGGGCTTTAACCTGCGCCTTGCGAAAGAGCTTGCCCTGCGCAACATCCCGGTATTCTACTACATCAGCCCGCAAGTCTGGGCCTGGGGCGCAGAACGCATCCGGGCCATCAGGGCTTCGGTCGCGCGCATGATCGTCTTCTTCGATTTCGAAGAACGCCTTTATCGGGCCGCCGGCGTCCCCGTATCTTTTGTCGGCCATCCGCTGCTCGACACTGCGCGCGCATCCGTTCCCCGGGAAACTTTCCTGCGCGACTGCCGCCTCTCACCCGGCAAGTTGACCGTGGCCCTTTTGCCCGGTTCGCGTGAAAAAGAAGTCAAAAGCCTGCTCCCCGTCATGGTTCGCTGCTCGTCGATCATCCGGGATTACCTGGACGACCGGGTGCAGTTCGTGGTGCTGCGTTCCTCGACGGTAAAAGAAAAAGTTTATAGCCGGTTCCTTGCCGGCTCGGACCTGCCCGTGAAACTCGTTACCGACCGCACTTACGACGCGCTCGGCGCCAGCGACGCCGCCCTCGTCTGTTCGGGCACGGCAACGCTGGAGACGGCGCTGATGCACGTGCCGATGGCGATCGTCTATAAAGTGAGCTTCCTGACCTGGTGTCTGGCGCGCCTGGCCATCCGTATCCCGTACATAGGCCTGGTCAACGTGGTAAAAGGCAGGCAGATCGTCCCCGAGTTCATCCAGTTCGACGCCGATCCCGAGAAGATCTGCGACTATTTCCTTTCCCTCCTGCAGGACAAAGCCGCCCGCGCGCGCATGCGCAGCGACCTGGAATCCGTGGGGCCGGCTCTGGGTGAGCCGGGCGCCACCGACCGCGCCGCCTCCATCATCGTCGACTTCCTCCGCCAGTCGTAACAATCTCCGTCGGCAACGTTTCCTGGTTTTCGCGTGCGAACTTTTTCGCCGCGCACTACGGCTTACGCCTCACTTTCGCTTGAAGCCTCTCTTCCGCGCCGGCTCTCGTTCGGCGTAAGACCTTGTGCGCTACCGCCCAGCGCGGTGCCGAAAAAGTTCTGATTGCACGCTCAAACCATCCAACGTTGCCGATGCATTATGTCGCACATCTGTCGGATTTTGCGGGTGATTGTATGAGCGGGGGGCTCGGGGGATCGAGCAGCACGTTGATTTTTCGAGCGGGCATGGTTCGTCCGCAGGGACACAGCGAAGGCGAGAGCGAGAAAAATCACCCGAGCGAGCATTTCCACGCCGGGGAAATGCGAGCGGTGCTGCGAGACCCCCCGAGACAGGCCTTGCTCAACAGCATAGGACCCGCAAAATCCGGCGGGCAACTCTTTGCGACTTGTGACGGGGTTAGATGAGGGCGGCGAAGGGCTTGCCTTCTTCGGAGAGAGGATCGATGGACTTCTCGACGGTGACGGCGCCGGCTGATGCGGCAAGGTCGACGGTCCGGCGGCCCGCCTGCGGCGAAACGACCTCGACGACGGGGGCGAATATGCCGTTTTCATTTTCTTCGCGCACGACGGCGACGGAGCCGTCGTTCAACTTCACCAGCGTCCCGATCGGCCAGACGCCGATGAGCTTGAAGAAGACATCCACCAGCTGCGGGTAATACATCTTGGCCTTTTCCTTCATCATGATCTCGTAGACCACGTTCGGCGGCAGGCCCGCCTTGTAGCTGCGGCGCGAAAAGAGCGCGTCGTAGATGTCGCAGACCTCGATGATCGCGCTGGACAGGTGCGGTTTCTGCGGAAAGGCGATGCGCGGATAACTCTTGAAATCCGATTTGAGATGGTGCTCGAACGCCGCCAGCACCGGAAGCTCTCCCAGGGTATCCACGTATTTGAGCAGCAGCTCCGCCCCGTAGATGGTGTGTCCCTTGATCTTCTCGAACTCCTCGTCGCTCAATTTATCGGTCTTCTTGACGATCTTACGAGAGATGCCCATCTTGCCGATATCGTGGAAGAGCGCGGCGATGCCGATGTCCAGGACGTCGTCTTTCTCAAGGCCCAGTTTCGAGGAGAAAAATATGGAAAGGATGGCGACGTTGACGATGTGCGCGAACGTCGAGAGGTCGTAGCGTTTAACGACGGTGAGCTTCAGGAGCTCCTGGTGCCTGGTGGCGATGCTTTCGAAGAGAGAACCGACGTTGAAGCGCAGGTCAAGGTAATTCAGGTCTTTGGCATCCAGGATGTCGTCGAGCGACCGGGTGAAGGTATCCATCGAACTCATGTAGAGGTTCATATGGTTCACCGCTTCGGCAGCCTCGATCTTTTCCGTGGACGCCTTTATCTTGCCCACCGTAATGGTGCGCACGCCGGCCAGCGTCAGGTATTCCTGGAGGTCCTTCTTCTGCTCCTCCTTGGGCGCAAGCAGGAAGCCGAAGAATTTAGCGAGGTCGTCCCTGGTCATACCGCGGGCAAACGAGATGCGCTCTATGTCTTTGGCCTTCAGATATACCATCACCGGCTGTGCGGCCTTGGAAAGCTCGAACAGGATATCTTTCTCGAACGCGAGCTCTTCCCCGATGATCCCGAAGACCAGTTCACCCCGTTCCTCGAATGCCTGTGCAAAGACCGCGACGCATGCCTCCAGGGATTTCGCGAATTTCTGATGTTCGACCCCGTAAAGCTTTGCGGTCTGCAAGGCCGACATAAAGGCGCGGAAGGCGAGTTCCACCTGTTCAAGCATGTAAACGCTCCTTGACTTCCTTGATCCGCCGGCGCAAAGGGAAGTTCCAGAACGGCGTTGAACGGCTCAGCTGTTCCACATACTGTGCCGCCTGCGCATACTGCAGTTCCTCGACCAGCCCGAGGTTCTCCAGCAGGATGGCGTTGTTCCGCCCCCAGGGATTATCGACGATAAAAAGCATTTCCATGGCCCGCTGGGTGTCTGCCTGGTCGGAAAGCACGGTCAAGGCCTCTTTCTTCAGGAAACTGCTTCCGGTATGGATGATCTCAAAGATGAATTCCTTGTTGTACGTTCCCAGCGACGCCATGACCTTGAGGATCTCGGCCTTGATGATGTCGTTTGAGGCCGCAAAGATGCTTTCTAAGATGGAAAGCTTTTTCGGGGAATCCATGACTTTGACCGCGTCGATGATCCCGGCGACCAGCTCCACATCCGCGTGCTTTTCTTCCAGGCGCTGATAAAACCTCCCGGTCTGGGCGGGGAAGAGCGCAAAAAACATCGCGATCGCCCGCGGCAACACCTTTCCTTCGTCGAAGATCTTCCGCAGGTATTCCTCGGCCCCCACGGAGCTTTCGGTCACGGATTCGAGCAGCTGCAGGAAACCCTCGCTGACCTTCTCTTCCCAGACGAACGACTCGATGAATTCAGAAACGCGTTTCACCAGCCGCGTGAACTCCAGGACCTTGAGTCCCTGCGCCTTTTTCGCCTCGATCACCTCGATAAGACAGGTGATGTACTGGATGTTTCTCTCCCGGGCGACCCTGTCCCAGACCTTTACCAGGCTATCGCAGACAAGCTGCTGCCGCTGCGGCACCTGCTCCGCCAGCAGCAGGTCCAGCAGGATGTACTGGAAGTTCTTGTCGATCTGGACGCGGTCAAAGACCAGCCCCGCTTCAAAGATGTGTCCCTGTCCGATGGACAGGATGGCCTGGCGGTAGACCTCCGAGATCTTGAGCCGGTCGTCGGATTGGAACAATTCTTTGACCTTGCGGGTTGCGCCGGGAGAAAGCTGACCGGCGTTTTTGCGGGACAGCTTCTCGGCAAACATCGATGCGACCTTCGGATGCTTGTCTCTATCCACCAGCTTGGCGAACAAAGCGAAGCCTGACTCGTCGAAGTGCTCGTCGCTGACGATCACGTCCCAGAGCGACTGGGCGTAATCCTCTTCGCTCAAGTCCACCAGAAACTCCTTGAGCTTGGCCAGGTTTGATTCCTTGTCCACGATACCCTTGTCCTTGAGCACCGCGGACAGGAATGTGCGGTTGCACTCCATGAATTTGGCGTGGTCGTGCTTCGCGAGGTACGCCAGGAATTTCTTGAGGCTGGCATTGAGCTCCTCGTCCTCCAGGATGCTTGACGGCTTGACCCTGTCCAGCATCGCCTCGAAATTCTCGGCGAATTCCTCGATCCGCGACGAGTCCGCCTTATCGACGGCGCTGCGCAGCATGAACGACCAGATATCCCTGACTTCCTCGCCCTCGCCGCGCAGCAGGACCGAGTAATCCAGATCGACCACCGAACAGTGCAGCAGGGGCCCTGCCTCGGCCAGCAGGGTGCTGAGGCCCCCTGAACGGATGACCTCTTTCGGCGCAAGCGCCAGCTTCTCGAACAGCAGGATCAGCTCGTCCGTGGAGATACCCTTGGAAAGCCGTATGCTCTCGATCTTGCGCAGGTGGAACAATGCGGCGAGCTCCCTGTGGAGGGCTATCTTCTCGTAGAGGACGCCGTCGATGGAAAGCGCCTGCGGCGCCACCACGATGTCAAGGGGGCTCAGGAAGGAAAAGAGTATCTCGGCTTTTTCTTTCAGGTCGGCGATGGACTTGACGAAGGATTTATGGTCTTTTGAATAGAGCAGGATGAAGTTGTACGCGATGCGGAAGCTCTTCAGGAATTCTTCGAGCGCCTGTTCTTTGGTCTCCATGGAGGTATTGTACAGGAAAATCAACCGGCGTTCAAGAGGGAATTACGCCCGCCTGGCGCGCTCGATGCGCTCGGCGATACCGGGATGGTCGAAAAAGACGAACTTGACGAGGGGGTGAGGGTCGCGGTCGGCGAGGTTCTGGTCGCCCAGCTTTTCCATCGCCGAGATAAAGGCATCGGGCCGCGCGGTGGCGGCGATGGCCTGGGAATCGGCCGAACGTTCAAAGGCG
>JAQTMD010000033.1 GCA_028714595.1 Candidatus Omnitrophota bacterium | reverse complement strand
CGGGCAGTGGTCTTGATCGCACCTGCGTCAGAGCCTGCCTCGGGCTCGGTCAGGCCGAAGGCCGCGACCTTCTTGCCTTTTGCCAGGACAGGCAGATATTTCTTCTTCTGGGCGTCGTTTCCGTAGAGCAGGATGGGAAACGTGCCCAGGGCTGAAGCCGCGTAGCAGACCGCGATGCCGCCGCAGGCGCGGGAAAGCTCTTCGGTGGCAAGGCAGAGGTTGAAGACGCTCGAGCCCAGGCCGCCGTACTCTTCCGGGATAAAGAGACCGAACAGGTCAGCCTCGGCGATCACTTTGATAACGTCCCAGGGATACTCTTCGGTCTTGTCGTATCTGGCTGCGGCCGGACGCACCTTTTCTTCGGCGATCTTGTGCGCCAGGTCCTTGATCATCTGCTGTTCTTCGGTCAAAAGATAGTTCATCACGTCCCTCCTTGCCCAACGTAAGACGTAAACGGGTTAGAAGTCAATAAGTCCACTTATTATACCTAATCGTGACTACTTTGCAATAGTTTTTATGAGGGCGGTCTCCTGACAATCGGGGAATTTGGGGCAGTTGATGCATTCGGCCCAGATCTTGTGCGGCAGCGCGGCATGCGCGATCTTTCTGAAGCCGAAGGTACGGAAGAATTCGGGGATGTAGGTCAAGACAAAGACCTTTCGGGCACCCAGCTGCCTTGCTTCCCGGAGGCAGGCCCGGATAAGCCCGGTACCGATCTTATGCCGGTGAAAAGCCTTGTCTACGGCGACCGACTTTATCTCGACCAGGTCTTCCCAGGAAACATGCACTGCAGCGCAGCCGATGACCCTGGCGCCTGATACGCAAACCCAGAAATCGCGTATGTTCTCGTAGAGTTCGTTGAGCGACCGGGCGATCATCAGGCCTTGTTTGGCGTAGACGTTGATGAGCGTCTGTATCTGCCGGATATCGCCGATAGCGGCTTTCCGAAGCTTAAAGTTCGCCATGTTCTTCTTCCCGTATCTCGGTCTTCTTGGCCACGACCACGATGCCTGATTCGGTGACCATGAAGCGCTTGCGGTCCTCTTCCAGGTCATAGCCGATCACCGTACCCGCAGGGATGTGCACGTCCTTGTCGACGATCGCGCGCTTGATCTTGGCGTAACGGCCGACATCAACGCCTTCCATGAGGATGGAATCAATGACCTGGGAGTAGCTGTGGATCCTGACGTTATAGGACAGTATGGAACGTTTTATCTGACCGCCTGAGATGATGCAGCCGCTGGAGACCAGCGAATCCAGGGCAAGGCCGATGCGGCCGGTGATCTCGTCTCCGGCGAACACGGTCTTTGCCGGCGGAAACTGCTCCTGGTAGCTGCGGATCGGCCAACTCTTGTCGTAGAGGTTGAAGAGCGGATCGACCTGGACCAGGTCCATGTTCGCCTCATAGTAGGCGTCGATAGTCCCGATATCCCGCCAGTACATCGCGTCTTTGGCGTTCTCGTCGATGAAATTATAGGAGACCACCTGGAAGCCCCCTTTGACCATGGTGGGGATGATGTCTTTGCCGAAATCGTGCGAAGATTTGGCGTTCTCCGCGTCGGAAAGCAGCTGGTCGATGAGCACGCTGCGCTTGAAGACGTAGATACCCATGGAGGCGTAGATCTTGTCGGGCTTCGCGGGAATGGTCTTGGGCACTTCGGGTTTTTCCAGAAAGTCTTTGACGCGGCCTTTCTTGTCCACTTCGATGACGCCGAATTGTTGAGAAAGCGTTTTGTCCACCTCTACTACACCGACGGTCATATCCGCGCCGACCTCGCGGTGGTAGTCGAGCATATGCGCGTAGTTCATCTTATAGACGTGGTCGCCGGCAAGGATAAGGACGTCCTCGGGCGCGTCGATCTCCAGGGTGTTCAGGTTCTGGTAGATGGCGTCGGCCGTGCCCAGGTACCAGGTCTCACGGACGCGCTGCTGCGCCGGCAAAAGCTCGATGTATTCGTCAAGTTCAGAGGAAAGGATATTCCATCCGAGACGGATATGACGCTGCAAAGAAGCCGACTTGTACTGGGTGAGCACGTAGACCTTGCGAAGCCCGGAGTTAATGCAGTTGCTCAGGGAAAAGTCGACGATACGGTAGATCCCCCCGAACGGGACTGCGGGCTTGGTGCGGTCTTTGGTGAGCGGCCAGAGCCGTTCGCCTTTCCCGCCTGCCATGATAAAGGTGACGACGTCGTTGGTCATATCAGTCAAGCAGAGGACTTGCGATGATGGAAACGATCCCCCTGCGCACCATCATCACGCCGATGGCTGCAAGCAGGATGTACATGATCTTTGCCGTGGCGCGCATGCCGCCGCGGCCGAGGAGCCTGTTGAAAAAATCCGACTTTGCCAGGGAAAACCAAACGATCAGCATATTGGCGACCAGCGCAACAAAGGTCGCAGCCATGCCGTAGCGGTCGACCATGAGCAGCGTCGTGGTCAAGACCGCCGGGCCGGTGATCAGGGGCGTGCCCAAGGGGAAAACGCCCAGGTCCTTGTCATGGGGGTCTGCGTAGAGGCCTTTAGCGGTTGCCGGGAGCAGGAGCCTGCCGGCGATGACGAAAAGCAGGGCGCCGCCGGCGATCTGGAAATCCGGGATGGTGATGCCGATGAAACGCAGGATCCATTTGCCCACGAACATGAAGGCCACCGCCAGCAGCGTCGCCGTGGTCACCGAATCGATGATCACCCTCGTACGCTGCTTCCTGGTCATCCCCTCTTCGAACGAGATGAAGATGGGGATGTTGCCGATGGCGTCCACTGCCACGAACAGCGCGATGAAGGTCATCAGGTACGGACCCAGGATCTCTTTCAATGACTCAAACGACCCAAACATACCGTTATTATACCTACCATCGCACCAAAATACAAGCAAAAAGCGATTAGCGCATTGCCGCATTTTGCAGGTCCTGCCGGTTGAGCGGGTCCTGTCGTGTGGGGTCTTCGCAGGGACGTTTTGTCCGTCAACGTTTCCGGGTTCTCGCGGACGAACTTTTTCGCCGCGCACTACGGTTTACGCCTCACTTTCGCTCTGTATGCCTCTCTCCCGCGCCAGCTCTCGTTCGGCGTAAATCCTTGTGCGCTCCGTGCCCGGCGCGGTGCCGAAAAAGTTCTGATTGTCCGCTCAAACCCTTCAACGTTGCCGGACGCATTCCCTCGCAACCGCCCGCTGAAACCAACAAATCAAAGAAAAACTCGCCCTGTCGGATTTTAGGGTGTCTTGATGGGGTCGAGCACACCACTGACGGTGCGCGCAGACCCCGTCAAGACAGGACCCCTAAAATCTGGCGCCATCTCGCTAATATTGTACTTTGAGGAGGGTGAGACCGCGGGCAGGTGCGGTGGGACCGGCAGCAGTGCGGTTTTTTGCTTTCAGGATGGCGGTGATGCTCCCGGCCGGCATTTTGCCCCGGCCGATCTCGATGAGGGTGCCGACGATGGAACGCACCATGTTGTGCAGGAAGCCTGCGCCGATAAAATCCAGGTTGATGCGTCCGGCCTTGGTCGAGATGCGGATCGACGAAAGCGTGCGCACCGGCGTCCTGCGGCAGGCACGGTCGGTCTTCCTGAACGAGGAAAAATCGTGTTTTCCGACCAGCAGCCGGGCAGCTGTGCGCATCGCGGAGACGTCAAGACGATACGGGTAAAAATATTCTCGGCTGCGCTCAAAGACGTCGGAGTACGCGCGATTCAGGATGGTATAGCGGTAGGTCTTTGACCTGGCGCAATACCGGCTGTGGAAATCAGGCGGCGCCTCCCGGATGCGCGTCACCTTGATATCGTCGGGAAGCAGGCTGTTTAAACTCGTGTGCAGTTTAGCCGGCAAAAGCCTGCTGCGGGTCTTGAAATTCGCCACCTGCATGCTCGCGTGCACGCCGGTATCAGTGCGGCCTGCAGCAGTCAGCTTGACTTTCTCGCGCAAAATCTGTGCGAGGATATTCTCGATTATTTCCTGGATGGTACGGGGGGTGTTCTTCTGAATCTGCCAGCCGTTGTAGCGGGTGCCTTCGTACTGGATGGTGAGCTTAAGGTTACGCATAGAATCAGGGACGGTTCTGAGGCACGGTTAGAAGTGTCCCTGACCTAAAGACGGGGACACTTCTAAGTAGGGTTGAGAACCGTCCCTATTTTACTAGTTCTAGGGCGATCTGGACGGCGTTGGACGCAGCGCCTTTTAAGAGATTATCTGCGACCACCCAGAGCCAGAAGCCGTTTTTGACGAACGGGTCCTTGCGGATGCGGCCGACATAAGTCTCGGTCTTGCCTTCGACGTCCTTGGGCATGGGGTACAAGGCCTGCTTGGGATCGTCAATGACGATGATACCCGGCGATTCGCTCAAGACTTTCCTGAGCGCGTCAGGCTCGATGGGTTTTTTGGTTTCGAAATAGACAGCCTCTGAATGGCCGGTCCTGACCGGGACGCGCACGGTAGTAGCCGAGATCTTGATCTTTTCGTCGCCTAAGATCTTGTGGGTCTCCTTGACCAGCTTCCATTCTTCGGAAGTAAAGTCATTTTCAGCGAATCCGCCGATGTGCGGAAAGACATTGTACGCCAGCTGCTGCGGCATAGCCTTGTTGGGGACATTGACATGCACGTTCTGATAATCACCCTGGGCAATCAGCTTGTTCTCTTCTTTGAGCTGGTCGACCGCAGCCTTGCCTGCGCCTGAAGAAGCCTGCAGGGTGGTGACAATGACCCTCTTAAGACCTACTGCCTTGCGGATAGGCGCCAACGCCACAACCATCTGGATGGTCGAGCAATTGGGATTGGCAATGATGCCTTTGTTCTTCTTTATCTTTTTTGCGTTTACCTCGGGCACGACCAGCGGGACATCGGGGTCCATGCGGAAATCCGCGCCGTTGTCGATCACAATTGCTCCGCGCTTTACGGCTTCAGGGGCATACTGGACTGCAGCGCCCTTCTCCCCTTCGGTCCCGGCGAACAATGCGATGTCGATCTTCTCGAACGCCTCAGGCGAGATGGCCTGCACCTGGTATTTTGAGCCGTCAACGTCGATCTCCCGTGCTGAACGCGCCATAACGCGCAGCTCACCGACGGGAAAGTTGAATTTTTTGAGGCAGCGCAGCATCTCGATGCCTACGACGCCCACGCCTACGACCGCCACATTGTATTTTGCTTTCTTTCTCATGTGTACTCCTAGAAAATGATTGTTACAGATTCTTGACGACCAGATCGCCGGCTTCCTGCGTGGAAAAGCCCATTTTTCCGGCGGCAAGCGACTTGAATTTATTCTTGCACAGGTCGATCACCGCGTGCTCGATCGACTTGCCGGCTTTCGCCTCGCCGAGATGCTCCAACAGCATCCCTGCCGCGCAAATGGCGGCCAGCGGATTGATCACGTTCTTGCCGGTGTACTTGGGAGCGCTTCCGCCGATAGGCTCGAACATCGAGACGCCCTTGGGATTGATATTGCCGCCCGCTGCAATACCCATGCCTCCCTGGATCATCGCGCCAAGGTCAGTGATGATATCGCCGAATATGTTGTCGGTGACGATCACGTCAAACCATTCCGGGTTCTTCACAAACCACATGGTAGTAGCATCAACATGGGCATAATCCGTCATAATATCCGGATATTCTTTGGCCACCTCATAAAAGGTCCGTTCCCAGAGGTCCCAGGCATAGGTCAGGACATTGGTCTTGCCGCAGAGGGTGAGCTTCTTGCCCTTGTTGCGCTTCTTGCAGAATTCAAAGGCATAACGGATGCAGCGCTCAACCCCTTTTCGGGTGTTATACGATATCTGGATGGCCACTTCTTCAGGCGTGCCTTTTTTCTGAAACTCCCCCATCCCCTTATAGAGGCCTTCGGAATTCTCACGTACTACCACGAAATCAATGTCCTCGGGTTTTTTGTCCTTTAAGGGGCAAAAAACCGAGTTATAGAGTTTTACCGGCCGCAGGTTGATATACTGGTCCAGAGAAAACCGCAGCTTGAGCAGAACGCCTGTTTCCAGGATCCCCGGTTTGACGTCAGGATGGCCGATCGCGCCGAGCAGGATGGCATTGTATTGCTTGAACTCTTCGATGTCTTTGTCTTCAAGGGTCTTGCCGGTCTTCAAGTACCGCTCACCGCCGAAATCAAAGGTCTTTGATTCGTACTGGAAACCGAATTTCTTGGACGCGGCATCGAGCACCTTTACAGCCTCGCGTATTACTTCCGGCCCTGTGCCGTCTCCCGGGATGACCGCTATTTTGTACATACGTGGCTCCTTACTTCGTTTTTGTGTTCTTGATATAGTTCATCAGCCCCCCTTTTTCCACCAATTCCTGCAGGAATTCAGGGAAGGCCTGCGTCTTATATGTCTCGTTTTTGGTCAGATTTTTTATCGTGCCGGTTGCAAGGTTGATCTCCAGCTCATCGCCTTCCTCGATTTTCGAGGTATCCGCCAATTCCAGAAACGGCAGACCGATGTTGATGGCATTGCGGTAAAAGATCGCCGCAAAGCTCGGTGCGATCACCGCTGCCACGCCGCAGCCCTTGATGGCCAGCGGCGCATGTTCGCGCGACGAGCCGCAGCCGAAGTTCTTGCCTGCGACGATGATATCGCCTGGCTTGACCTGCCTGACAAAATCGGGCTTGATGGTCTCCATGCAATGGCTGCCGAGCTCCCTGGCATTGGTGGACACCAGGTACTTGGCCGCGATAATGTCGTCGGTATTGACGTCGCTGCCGAATTTGTGCGTTTTCCCTCGTATAACCATCTGAACCTCTACAACCCCGGGGGTTCAACCCCCGGGGTTGTATTATGTGGGCGGTGTGATACGTCCGGTGATCGCCGATGCTGCGGCGACCGCGGGGCTTGAAAGATAGACAAACGATTCCGACGAACCCATCCTGCCGATGAAATTCCTGTTGGTGGTGGCCAGTGCAGTCTCCCCTTCGGCCAGGATCCCCACATGCCCGCCCAGGCACGGGCCGCAGGTCGGAGTGGAGACTACTCCGCCGGCTTTGATAAAAACTTCCAGCAGCCCTTCGCTTATCGCCTTCAGATAAATCTGCTGGGTTGCCGGGATCACGATAAGACGTAAGCCTTTTTTTACTTTCTTTCCTTTTAATATCTTTGCCGCGATCCGCAGGTCGGAGATCCTGCCGTTGGTGCAGGAGCCGATGACCACCTGGTCGAGCTTGACATCCCCGAGCTGTGAAGCAGGCTTGACGTTAGAGGGCAAATGCGGACAGGCCACCTGCGGCTCCAAGTCCGAAACATCCCATTCATAAATCTTGGCGAAACGGGCGTCAGCATCCGATCGTAATTTCTTCCAGGCAGCCTTCTTCTTTTGCCATTCTTTTTTATTCGTAGTTTTGACGTAATCAAGCGTAAGCTGGTCGGGCTCGATCAGGCCTGCGCGCGCGCCCGCTTCGATGGCCATGTTGGACATGGAAAAGCGCGAGTCCATATCGAGTTTTCTGATGACCGGGCCGCTGAATTCCATGGCTGCGTAGAGCGCGCCGTCAACCCCGATCTGACCTATCGTAAAAAGCATGAGATCCTTGCCGGAGATCCATTTACCCGGCCTGCCGTTATAAACAAATTTGATCGTCGGCGGCACCTTGAACCAGCATTTTCCGTCGATAAAAGCACGGGCAAGATCGGTCGAGCCCACGCCGGTGGAATAACACCCCAGAGCGCCGTACGTACAGGTATGCGAATCTGCACCGATGACCAGGAGCCCCGGATACACGAGGCCCTTCTCCGGAAGCAGCGCATGCTCTATGCCCATGCAGCCGACCTCGAAATAATTCTTCAATTTCTGCTCGGCGGCAAAATTCGCCAGTATCTTTGCCTGGTTGGCGCTGCGTTGATCCTTAGCCGGAGTGAAATGGTCGGGGACCAGCACGACTTTATTCCGGTCAAAAACCCTGGCACAGCCTGACTTCTTGAACTCTGCGATGGCCAGCGGCGCGGTAATATCATTGCCCAGGGCGATATCGACCCTGGCCTCGATAAATTCGCCGGGTTTGACGGTCTTTTTGCCGCAACGGGACATCAGGATTTTCTCTGCGAGCGTGTATGCCATTCGTTGGATCCGTCGGGTTGTTGTAACGAAAATTATTTGAATTTCTTGACGATGAGCGTCGCATTATGCCCGCCGAACCCCAGGGAATTTGACGCCGCGACCGTGACAGTCGCTTTTCGCGCGGTATTGGGGACATAATCAAGGTCGCAGTCGGGGTCGGGATTTTCGTAGTTGGTGGTGGGCGGGACATAATCGTGCTGTACCGCAAGGCAGCAGGCGATAAACTCGATGCCGCCGGCAGCGCCGAGCAGATGGCCGGTCATGGATTTTGTTGAGGAAACCATGACCTTTCCGGCATGGGCGCCGAGAGCGAGTTTTATCGCTAACGTCTCGACTTTATCATTCAGCTTGGTGGAGGTCCCGTGCGCGTTGATGTAATCAAGTTGTTCGGGGTTGAGCTTTGCATCCTTCAATGCCCACTTCAGGGCCAGCGAAGCGCCGTAGCCGTCCGGGTCGGGCGCGGTGATATGGTAGGCGTCGCAGGAGGCGCCGTACCCTGCCACTTCACAGTAGATCTTTGCCCCGCGCTTCCGGGCATGCTCCAATGACTCCAGGACAACCACCCCGCTTCCCTCTCCCATGATGAACCCGTCACGGTCGCGCTCAAAAGGCCGCGAGGCTTTTTCGGGTTCGTCGTTGCGTTGAGAAAGCGCCTTCAGGGCGCAAAACCCTCCTAAACCCAAAGCCGTGATGGAGCCTTCGGTACCGCCGGCGACCATCACATCCGCGTCGCCGCGCTGGAGTATCCGGAACGCCTCTCCGATGGAATGCGAGCCTGACGCGCAGGCTGTGGTCACGCAGGCATTCGGGCCCTTAAAGCCCCAGCGTATGGCGATGTGGCCTGCGGCTTCGTTGACGATCAAAGAAGGGATAAGAAACGGCGTGAGGCGCGACGGCCCGCTCTTGTAATAGACCTGGGTCTGCGCCTCCATGATCTGCAGCGACCCGATACCCGAGCCGACGATAACGCCGATGCGCTCCTTATGCTCTTTGTCCAGGTCAAGTCCGGCGTCCGCGATCGCCTGAAAAGCGGATGCGACCGCAAAATGCACGAACCGCTCGGTACGGTGGATCTCCTTCTTGGTAAAACCGAACTGCATGGGGTCAAAACCCCTGACCTCTGCGGAGATCTTGCAGTCAAAGGCCGTCGGATCGATGGCAGTGAGCCTGCCGATGCCGCTTTTGCCTTCCAAGAGCGATTTCCAGTAGGCCGCCACATCATTACCGATCGGCGTTATGACTCCCAGTCCCGTGACAACGACTCGTTTTTCCATAGTATGTCGGAATCTGCCCTATAAAACGTACCCCGCCGAAGAATTGCGGCGGGGTAGTCAAATCTGGCGTATCTATCGCATGCGTTACTTGCCGGCTGTCTTCTCTTCGATATACTTGATCGCCTCACCGACGGTCGTGATCTTCTCGGCATCCTCATCGGGAATCTCGATGGAGAATTCCTCTTCGAACGCCATGACCAGTTCCACGGTGTCCAGGGAATCCGCGCCGAGGTCGTCGACGAACGATGCTTCGGTAGTGACCTCCTCGGGCTTGACCCCCAGTTGTTCCGCTATGATCGATTTCACTTTTTCTTCAACAGCCATCTGATTTCCTCCTTACATTTCCCTTCGCTCACTCTTCCGGGAAACGAACCCCGCAGAAAAGCGAAGAGCTTTCGATTGTTTTCCTTTTACGCCATCACCATTCCGCCGTCCACCACGATCACCTGCCCCGTGATGTAATCCGCATCGGACGAGGCAAGGAACGCGCACACATTGGCAACGTCCGCGGGCCTGCCCATCCGTCCCAGGGGGACCAGCGCCAGCATCTTCTGGCGCACGTCCTCGGGGAGTTTCTGGGTCATCTCGGTATCGATGTAACCCGGAGCCACGGCATTTGCCGTGATATTGCGGCTGCCCAGCTCCTTTGCCGTGGTCTTGGTCAGGGCGATGATCCCCGCCTTTGAGGCGGCGTAATTCGCCTGGCCCGCGTTGCCCATGATGCCAATGATCGAAGCGATGTTGATAATCCTGCCGTACTTGTTTTTGAGCATCGGGCGAGTGACTGCCTTGGTGCAGTTAAAGGTGCCTTTGAGGTTCACCTTGATGACTGCATCCCAGTCAGCCTCGCTCATACGCATCAAAAGCGTATCTCTGGTGATGCCTGCATTGTTAACTAATATATCAATCTTCCCGAATTTGTCAAGGATTTTGTTAATCCCCTCTTCCGCCTTGGCGAGGTCGGTGACGTCCACCTGGGCCGCAAGTGCTTTCCTGCCCAGAGCTTCGATATCTTTGGCGGTAATCTCGGCATCAGCCGGGTTGACGTCCCAGATGACTGCGTCGGCCCCTTCGCGCGCAAGCGCAAGCGCGATCTCGCGGCCGATGCCCCTGCCTCCCCCCGTGACCAGCGCAACCCTTTTCTCTAAACGCATACCTCTAACCTCCCTTACGCACGAAGACTGTTCAAGTCTTCGGCCTTGTCTACGGTTATTACTTTAGCGTTGGGATCGATCTTGCGCATCAGGCCCTTTAAGACCTTTCCCGGCCCGAACTCGAAAAACGCGGTGACGCCCTGCGCGAGCATATACCGCATCGACTCTTCCCAGCGCACCGGCGAGTGGATCTGTTTGACGAGGTTGGCGCGTATCTCGTCGGCGGTCTGCTGGGGCCGGGCGGTAAAATTGCCGATCACCGGGATCCCGGGATCGCGTATCGGCGTCTCATCCAGGACTTTTTTGAGGCGTTCCGAGGCGTGCAGCATCAGAGACGAGTGGAAACCGCCGCTGACCTCAAGGTGCACGACACGCTTTGCCCCGGCCCTGGTGCAGAGGTTTGCCGCATCGTTGACGGCAAGGGCCTTACCGGTGACGACCACCTGTCCGGGACAGTTGAGGTTTGCGATCTCCGCGCCGGTCTGAGAGCAGATCTCGCTGACCTTCGCGAGGTCAAGTTCGAGGATCGCCGCCATCCTGCCCGGGAGCCGCTGCGCCTCCTGCTCCATGATCTCGCCGCGTTTCTTTATCAAAACGAGCCCGTCCCTGAACTTTATCGCCCCGGCTGCGATCAAAGCGCTGTACTCTCCCAGGCTTAACCCCGCGCAGTACTCCGGCGTGACCCCGTGCCGGCGCCTGAACGCCTCGAGCGCTGCGATGGCCATGGTAACGATCGCAGGCTGGGAGATGTTCGTGGGTTTGAGCTGTTCGGGCGGGCCGTTAAAACAGATCTGGGAAATATTAAACCCCAGCACGTCGCAGGCCTGGTTGAAGATAATCTTGCTTTCAGGGAAGGAATCAAAGAAATCTTTTCCCATGCCCACGTACTGGCTGCCCTGCCCCGCGAAGAGAAACGCGACTTTTTCCATCTGCGTAGTTTTAGATTACCACTCGATGATGACCGCGCCCCACACCAGCCCTGCGCCGAAGGCATCCAGGAGCACGATATCGCCTTTTTTGATCCTGCCTTCTTTTACCGCC
>JAQTMD010000032.1 GCA_028714595.1 Candidatus Omnitrophota bacterium | reverse complement strand
AGCCATTCGCCACCGCAGGACTTGCAGGTGTCCAGGAGGATGCCTTCGTAAAAGACCATCTCCAATGTATCTTTGCACCTCGGGCATTTCATGAACGCCTCCTTGGGTAGAAGTTCCCGGTTGAATTCTGGCGGAGGGGAAGAGATTCGAACTCTTGTGAGCCAAAGGCCCAACCGCTTTTCGAGAGCGGCCCGTTATGACCACTTCGGTACCCCTCCAGATCTATCGAGAGTCCCTTGCGGGATTCACTTCATCAAAGCTAGTTTCTCGCAGCGCTCGAGCCTTTTGATCCCGGCTTCGCGCTTGAGCGCGGCGCTGCGGCTGTGACAGCCTTCGGTGTATCGCAGCGTCACCGGCGTGCGGCTGCGCGTGTAACGGCACCCGGTACCCGCGTTATGCGTCTTGATCCGCTTTGCCACGTCTTTGGTCACGCCGGTGTAAAGCGTTTTATCGCGGCATTCGACGATGTAGACGTGCCAGGGGCTCTTGTACCGCGAATTTTTCATCTCTATTTAACGGTGGGGGTGAGATTTGAACTCACGGACGGCTTACGCCGTCAACAGTTTTCAAGACTGCCGCTTTCAACCACTCAGCCACCCCACCAGGGCTTACGGGCCGGGGATAAAAATCTGATTGAACACCGCGTGCCAGATGCGCTGCGATTCCTCGTAGGCGCCGACCCAGAAATTATAGAACGAAAATTTGTCTAAGAGCAGTTGGAAGCAGATCGCCACCAGCATAAGGTTCAGGATAAAGACCAGCGTGAAACCGAAGATGTAATTGGCCTTCAAAAAATCACCCTGCCGGCTCTTCAAGGTCTTGGCGGTCATGATCAGGTGGAACGACAGCGAAAGCCCGGCGATAAAGATGAAATATTCCAGGATCACGGGGTCCTTCCAGAACATGTTCACCAGCGGGTAGAGCGCGAATATCAGGATGGTATAGATCGGCAGCACATACGGCGCGAACCGCACCAGCGGCGCGAAGAATTTGAAAATAAAGGTCAGGATCTTCTGGCCTTTCTGATACGCGGCCATCGGCTCGTAGAAGAACAGGTAGATGACCACAAAGGTGATCACGCCTGACCAGAAGTCTTTTTGCAGACGAGGGTCGGCGTTGCGAAGTTCTTTCAAGAAGCCGAATGAGCCGGTATAGACGAATGCCAGGAAGCACAGGCCGAGGATGAGTTTGACCACGCTTAAGAATTTACTGACCACGTTGCGCACGCCCGGAGACAAACGGTCAAGGAACGTCTCCGGCGCGGGTTCTACGGCATCCGGAGATATCTCGCCTTCCGAGGTCAGGCCGGGGTCGAGCTTGCTGAAGTCCAGTTCTTTGCCTCTAGGAAATTTTTTCTTTCCCATCCAGGTAGCTCCTTAGTGCCTCCGGAATGATCACCGAGCCGTCTTTCTGCTGGTAATTTTCCAGGATGGCGATGACGGTGCGGCACAGCGCCACGCCCGAACCGTTCAGGGTATGCACGAACTCCGTCTTTTTGGTGTCTTTGCGCCTGAATTTGATGTTCGCCCGGCGGGCCTGGAAGCTTTCGAAGTTCGAGCAGCTTGAAACTTCCAGCCATTTGTCGAGACCGGGCGCGTACGCCTCAAGGTCGTAACATTTGCTTGCCGCGAAACTGATGTCCTGCGTGGTAAGCGCGACCACGCGGTAGGTCAGGCCGAGCGCCTGCAGCACGGCCTCGGCGTCGGCGACGAGTTTCTCGTGTTCGTCGTAGGAGGTCTCGGGTTTGACGAATTTGACCATTTCAACTTTGTCGAACTGGTGCACGCGCATCATGCCGCGGGTGTCTTTGCCGTACGAGCCGGCTTCCCTCCGGAAACAGGCGGTGTAAGCGGTCAGGCACAGCGGCAATTTGTCTTCATCCAAAATCTCGTCCGCGAACATATTGGTCACCGGTACTTCGGCGGTGGGAATGAGGAACAGGTCGTCGTCCTTTAAGCGATACATGTCCTCTTCCATCTTCGGAAGCTGGCCTGTGCCGGTCATGGTCTTGCGGTTGACCAGGTACGGCGGAAAGATTTCAGTGTAGCCGTGTTTTTTGGTGTGGAAATCGAGCATGAAATTGAACAGCGCGCGTTCAAGCTTCGCACCCCAGCCTTTGAAAAGCAGGAAGTTCGAGCCGCTGATCTTGGTGGCGCGGGCAAAGTCAACGATGTCGAGGTGCTCGCAGATCTCGACGTGCGACACGGGCTTGAAATCAAACTTCTTCGGCTCGCCCCAGGTGCGTACGATCTTGGCTTTGTCCGAAGCGCCCACCGGCACCGACGGATGCGCGATGTTGGGGACGTACAGCAGGGCTTTGTCCAATTTTTCTTCGGCCTCGCGCAATTCCCCGTCAAGCTTATCCGCTCTCTCGGCGATGGACTTCATGGAGACGATCTTTTCTCTGGGATCCTTCTTCTCTTTCAGAAGCTTGGTAATCTCGTCGTTGGCCTTGTTCTTCTGAGCGCGCAGGTCTTCGACTTCCACCAGGATCCTGCGGCGACTGTTGTCGATCTCCACGACCTCGTCGATGTTGAATTTCGAGTTACGGTCGGCAAGCGACTTTTTAACCAGATCGAGATTTTCGCGGATGAATTTTATGTCCAACATCTAAAACTCCTTATTGGGGGGACACTTCTCAATCTAAATGAGAACCGTCCCTAACCTTTGATGACGCCCAGCGGCCGCATGCGGCAGACGCGCTTGGAAATGCCGGCGTTGTGCACGACGTCAACTACGTCATTAACGTCTTTATAAACCTGCGGCGCTTCTTCTACGATGGTGCCGCGGCCGGAGGCAAACACAACGATCCCTTTTGCTTCCAGCTCCTTGAGGAGTTTACCGAGGTCGATGGAACGCATGGCTGCGGAGCGTGATTTGACGCGGCCTGCGCCGTGACAGGTGGAGCCGAACGTTTCCTCCATGGCCATTTCAGTCCCGACGAGCAAATAGGAATTGCGACCCATATCGCCGGGGATGATCACCGGTTGTCCTGTCTTTTTGTAACGTTCAGGCAGGGCCGGATGACCGGGGCCGAACGCGCGCGTGGCTCCCTTACGATGAACGCAGAGTTTTTTCATCTTCCCTGCGACGGGATATTCCTCTATTTTGGCGATGTTGTGGCATACGTCGTAAACGAGATCCATGCCCAGTTTCTGCCAGGAGGAACCGAAGAATTTCTCGAAGGTCAGCCTCGTCAGATGCATCAGGCACTGCCGGTTCGCCCAGGCGAAGTTCGCTGCGCAGCGCATGGCCGCCAAATAGGCCTTGCCTTCCGGCGACGTGACCGGAGCGCAGGCAAGCTCGCGGTCAGGGACATTGATATTGTATTTACGAAGACAGCCGACCATGTCCTGCACGTATTCGGAACAGACCTGATGGCCGAGGCCGCGGGAGCCGGAATGGATCATGACACAGATCTGACCCTGGTCAAGACCGAAGGCGTCGCAGAGTTTTGCGTCAAAGAGCTGGTCGATGACCTGGATTTCAAGAAAATGGTTGCCTGATCCCAGAGTGCCGGACTGCGACTTGCCGCGTTTATATGCGCGTTCTGAGACAGCGTCGGGGTCTGCGCCGGCGACTGCGCCGAATTCTTCGGTGCACTCAAGGTCGTCGTCGCAGCCGTACCCTTTCTCAACGGCCCAGCGCGCGCCTTTAACCAGGATCTCGCGCTCTTCGCGGGCGGTCACTTTGATATCGCCTTCGGAGCCTACGCCGACAGGGATGGTACGGAACAGTTGGTTCGCCAGGTCGCGTATCCTGTCTTTGACATCCTCGAACCGCAGGGACGTCTTCACCATGCGCACGCCGCAATTTATGTCGTACCCGACTCCGCCGGGAGAGACCACGCCGCCCGCTTCGATATCCGTGGCTGCAACGCCGCCGATGGGAAAACCGTAGCCCCAGTGGATGTCAGGCATGGCCATCGACGCCCTGACGATGCCGGGCAGGAATGCGACGTTTGCCACCTGCTCAAGCGCGCGGTCCCGTACGATGTCTTTCAGGAGCTTTTCGTCGGCGTAAACGAGACCGGGCACGAGCATGCCGGGTTTATACGCGGCAGGGATGCGAAAGCGGAAGTTATCAATCTTTTCCAAGGGGCCGCCCCAGGTCTCTGCCATGGTAAAAGGTTATGTTAGGAATTTGACGCCGGTGGCGAAAACGTCTTCTCCGCGCGCGCGTTGCCACATCACTCTTCCCAGGGCCTCGATGTGCTCGGGCGGATTGCCGGGCAGGTCGAATTCGATGCGCAGGATCGTGCCGAGGGCGAGTTTACGTTTGCATTCGAGGCAGAGACCGCCCTGGCTGATGTCTTTCGTGGTTCCTGCCTCATACGCGGGGATGACAACGGCATAACTGATCTTAGTGGCTATGTCGATACGGGGGAACTGCCTGCGATCCATGCCTCCGCCCGAAGGCGGCGGGTTCGTTCCGATTCCGTCGGTCATCTGAAACCTCCTCGATCGCGCACGGCTCGAGAAATAATCTTCGGAGCTGAAACGCTAGACGTCAAAAATCACCTGCGCCTGCCATTCGCCTGCTGCCTGCGTTATGGACAATGCATGGTACGTGGCAGCCTTGATATCTTTAAGCAGAGTGAAATTCTTTGACGGCCCTGCCGCTGCAACGGCCCGCAACGAGGTCTCACCCAAAGCCTCCACGGTGAAGTCCGTAAAGACTACGTTGCTCGTCGCGGAAAGATAGAGTAATTCGTTGAGCCAGGCAACAAAGAGTTCCTCGACGTTCGCCGCGGTCACGGTGACCGTGACTTTTTTCTTATCGGCGACATCCTTGGCGCGCGTCGCCATTATCTCGAACATGGCCCGGGCTGCGTTGATGAACAGGCCTTTTAAGTCTTTCGCCCTGACCAGTATCCGGAGATCAGCGGTGTGATCGAGGATCTCGTAATATTTCACGGAAAAATGGTGAGCCGCCTTGGAATCGAACCAAGAACCTTAACCTTAAGAGGGTTCTGCTCTACCAATTGAGCTAGCGGCCCGAAATTTATCCTCAAATTTATCAGATTATTTTAACCTAAAATGGTTTGTTTTGCAACACGGATTTTACAAAGGATAGTTCCTGCGTAAGTCTAAGTCCGGCAAAAAGCTGGGCTTACATTTAAACGATAGCAAATTCATGCGCCTGGCAGGAGTTGAACCTGCAACACCCAGCTCCGAAGGCTGGCGCTCTATCCAGTTGAGCTACAGGCGCGTAATCTCTTTTCCCTATACTATCTCCGCCTTATCGCCCAGCATCTCCTGAATTTTTTCCATCTGCTTTCGTTCAAGGGCGACAATACCCTGTTCCGACGGACAGCGTACAGGCGAATTCAGCTGTATCTTGTCGGGACGGATACGCTCCACGGCTTCAACGAGCTTGCGTGTGTGCGCGATGCCGTCGTTCAGGCCCTGCACCAGCATCACTTCGAGCCAGATCTTGCCCCGGTATTCCTTGCGCAGCGCGACCAGGCCCTCGATGATATCCTCGACCTTGATGCCGGGGGCCGGACAATCGATCTTCTCAAAAATATCCTGCGTCACCGCGTCCAACGAGGGTACGATCAGGTCCACGGCCAGGATTTCCCTGCGAACCGCGGGATCGGATAAGAACGACGAATTCGTGATAAGTGCTACCGGCACGCTGGAAAGCTTTTTGATCGCCGCGATCAATGTCCCGATACCGGTATTAAGCAGGGGCTCGCCCGGACCGGAAAGCGTGATATAGTCAAGCCCTTTGGCTGCATCCGGATTTCCTTGCAGCCATCCCGAAAGTTCAAACAGGACATCCTGGATTTTGACGTGTTCGGAGCGCTCAACGGTCTTCCGGGTCGTGGCGCCCACCTGGCAGTACACACAGTCAAAATCGCAGAGCTTGTGGGGAGTAAGGCTTACGCCCAAAGACAATCCTATCCTTCGTGATTGTACGGGTCCGTAGATATATTTCATAAATGCCCCGGGTATTTCTACGAGAAAGAATAAAAACCCCCATTTTCCCTGGGGGAATCCTCACAGAAAAATGGGGGTTTCGTTCACCTAACCGGTACGGATTACTTTACTTCCACTATCGAATTCTGCGTCCCGTAGGAGTTGTATACGGTTGCTGCGTTTGGGTCGTTCATCCATGAGCCGTCCACGAAGAACTTGTACTCGTATCTTCCCGGCTTGAGGCTCGTTTTCAAGACCCAGTTACCCTTGGTATCCTTCTTAGCCGTCAACTTGGAAGTATCCCAATTATTAAAACTGCCTGCGATACTGACCCTTTTGGCCTTTGGTGAAAAGAGCTTGAAAGCTATGGACTTAGGCCGTGCGGTTGCGCACATTTTTGTTGCCATCGCTACCCTCCTTTTTTCAATTATCTATTTATACACCTAATTTCCGGCGTGTCAAGTTTTTTTTGAGGCTCATACTGCGACCAGCGCGATCCTGCAGCGGTCGGCGAGGCTCACGCAGGCTTCCAGGTCTATGACCAGCGTCCTTTGCGCTTCGATGGCCATGCACGAGGCCCGGGATGCCTTAAGCTGCCGTATGGTAGCAATGCCTATGACCGGGATGTCAAAACGCATATCCTGTCCGGGCCTGCCGACTTTGACGATCACCACGCCTTTGCGGGCAAGGCTGCCGGCGCGCCGGATAAGGTTATCCGTGCCTTCCAGGGCTTCCACCGCCACCACAGCCTTCTGCCTGATGCCCACGCTTAAGCCGATGTCAAGGCCGGCGACTTTCCTGGCAATGTCAGTTCCGAAGCGTATGTCTTCCCACATCGCCGGGTCAGGCTGCGTGCGCGTCAAAACGCCTTTTGCGGGAAGACTGTCTTTGACGAAAGTCGTAGAATCCAGCAGTTCGAAACCCTGGCTTTCCAGCTGTGCAGCGAGAGCCGCAAAGATAGTGTTGGCGCGCCAATCCTTGATGCCTGCCAGAAGCTTCCGGATCTGAGGACTTTGCTGGAACTGCGGGCTGAAAAGCCGCCAGGGGCTTACCTGCCCGGCCATGATCACCTTCTCCACGCCATCGGCCTTGAGAACCTGGTATACCTTTTGGAAATCGCCCAGCCGGACCCAGTACAACTTTTCCACGTATTTTTTTATCGCCGGATCAGTCTCACCCCGTATCCCGACAGCGACCATCGGCACTGACTGCCTGGCGGCTGCCTGCGCTACGATAAGCGGGAACCTTCGATTACCTGCGATCAACCCGATTTTTTCCATGGAATACTAAACCCCACACCCGGTGTGAAAGACCCACACCGGGTGCGGGGTCGTATAGGTTATTCGGACTCAGAGCCGTTGGAACGTCTGGAACGGATCACGCCGCGGGAAGTCCCCTTGATGAAGTCAACGAGGTATGCCACCTCGGAACACGAAAACTTCCCGTGTTCCAGAGATTCCAGCGCCTTTTTTATCGCCAGCCCGGATTCAAAGAGGATCTTAAAGGCCTTGTCCAGCTCTTTGATGGTCGAGCGGGGCACGTTGTTACGCTTCAAGCCGACGAGATTGAGACCGTAGACGCGGGCCGGATGGCCGTCGGCCATGGCAAACGGCGGGATGTCCTGTACGACCTTGGAGCAGCCGCCGATAATGGCAAACCTGCCGATGCGCACGAACTGGTGCGCCGCCGACAGCGCGCTGAACAGACAATGGTCTTCCACGACGACGTGGCCGCCGAGGGTAGCGTTATTGACGAAGATATTGTGGTCCCCTATACGGCAGTCATGGGCGACATGCGCGTAGGCCATGAACAGATTATGATTCCCGATAAGCGTCTTTCCGCCCTCGCCGGTGCCGGGATTAATAGTGCAGAACTCGCGGATGGTATTGTTGTCGCCGATAGAAAGAAAACTTTTCTCTCCTTTGAACTTCAGGTCCTGCGGCGGACTGCCCACGACCGCCGAACTGAAAACCCTGCAATCCTTGCCTACCGTCGTATGCCCGGTGATCACGGCATGCGCTCCGACGACCGTTCCGGCGCCGATTTGCACATGCTCGTCGATGACCGCGAACGGCCCGACCTGGACCGACGGATCGAGCTTTGCCTTTTTATGAACACACGCGTTAGGATGAATGAGACTCATCGATGAAACCTCTCTCTATTTATCCGCGACCGCGAACATCAGGTCAGCCTCGGCCACGACCTTGCCCTTGACCGAAGCGGTCCCGTGTAGCGCCCCGGTCCGCGACTTTATCTTGCCGGCGACCACTTCAAAGGTGAGCTCGTCGCCCGGCAGCACCGGCTGCCTGAACTTCGCGTTGTTGATCATCATGAAAAACGCCAGCTTTCCCCGGTTCTCCTCAAGGGAAAGCATCATCACCCCCCCGACCTGGGCCATGGCCTCGAGGATCAACACCCCCGGCATCAACGGCCGCTGCGGGAAATGCCCCCTGAAAAAATATTCGTCGGGCCTGACGTATTTCGTGCCCACGATGCGCTTGCACCTTTCCATGCTCACGATCCGGTCCACGAACAGGAAGGGGTCGCGGTGCGGGATGATCCTCATCACCTGCCCGACGTCCATGGCGCCGTCCGCCGCGATCGTCGGGGCTTCCCCGAACTTCACCTCAGGCCTGGCAGGATGGTGAGAGAGCTCTTTGACCAGCTTGGTATTCAGCGAGTGGCCGCTGCGCAGGGCCACGATGTGCGCTTTCAGCGGCCTGCCCATGATGTAGAGGTCGCCGAGCAGGTCCATGATCTTGTGGCGCACGAACTCGTTTTCAAACCTTAGTTTATTTTTGACCACGCCCTGGTCGCCGACAACCAGGGTATTGGTGTAGTTTGCGCCCTTGCCCAACCCCTTGGTACGCAGCTGCTCAACCTCTTTTTCCAGGCAAAAGGTGCGCGCCGGGGCAAGCTCGGATTTAAACGTCTGCGGCGTAACCGTAATCTGCATGAAGTCGGTGTTGATGTAGGGATGATTATAATCGAGCGTATACGATATCTTGAGTTCGTCGGACGGCAATGCGATGATCGAGGCGCCGCCCGGGTCCTCGACGCTGATCGGTTCGCCGATGGCACACCAAAAACGCACGGCTTCCTGTTCGACGATACCCGCCCTTTCCAGCAGTTCGACGAATTCACGGCTCGAACCGTCAAGGCCGGGCACTTCTTCCGCGTCAAGCTCGATGACGAGGTTGTCGATGCCCATGCCGTTTAACGCCGCCAGCAGGTGCTCGATGGTATAGACCCTAATCCCGTCTTTTTCCAGGCAGCTGTACCGCAGGCTTCCCTCCTTCGGTACGAGATGGTCGACGGAAAGTTTCAGTTCCGGCCTTGACGCAAGGTCGATGCGCACGAACACGACTCCCGAGTCCGGCTTCCCGGGCTTAAAGGCGACGTTTACTTTCCCGCCCGAATGCAGTCCGACGCCCGAGAGCGTCGTCGCTTTTGCTATGGTACGCTGTTTATCCACGGTTGTCCTTCTTCTCCAGCTGTTTTTTAAGCTCTTTGACCGTATCGAACAATTTCGGAAGATTCTGGTAGAGCACCCTGGCCTTTTTCTCCTCGTCCGCAGGCTGCGCCGGCGTACCCCAGACGATTGACCCCGGCGCAAGCGACTTCGAGACCCCGGAACGCGCCATGACCACGGAGTTGTCGCCGATAGTGACGTGCCCGACCGACGCCGACTGACCCGCCATAATCACGTTATTGCCGATGGCGGCAGAGCCGGCGATACCGGTCTGCGCCACGATCAGGCAGTTCTTTCCGATGGTCACGTTGTGCGCTATCTGCACGAGGTTGTCGATCTTGGTACCCGCGCCGATCACGGTCTTATCGAACCGCGCCCGGTCGATGGTGGTGTTTGCGCCGATTTCCACGTCGTCCTCGATCACTACGCAACCGACCTGCGGGATCTTCTCATGCCTGCCGTTTATTGTCACGAACCCGAACCCGTCCGACCCGATGACCGCGCCGTTCTGGATAATGACACGGTCGCCGATCGCGGTACGCTCGCGGATCGAGACGTTGGCGTAGATCAGCGCGTCTTTGCCGATCGAGCAATCCCTGCCGACATACGTGTGCGGGTAGATGACGGTATTATCCCCGACGGACGAGCCTTCTTCGATGACCACGAAAGCGCCCACAGCCGTCTTTTTGCCGAGTTTGACGCCCTTGGCTATACTGGCGCTTGCATGGATGCCTTCGAAATGGGTTTGCTGCTGCGGGAACAAAAAGGAAACGGCCTTGACAAACGCCAGCGACGGGTTATCGGTACGAATGACCGGTTTTCCCTTGACCGAGACGTCCCGGCCGACGATCACCGCCGAGGCTGCGGTCCGGGAAAGGAACGCCGCATACTTCGGGCTTGCCAGGAACGTGATATCGCCTTCCCGCGCGTCCTCGATCCCCGCGACCCCCGAGACCGGCGTCGCAGCATCGCCGACAAGCTCCCCGTTCACGAACCTGGCAATCTCCCCGAGCGTTTTAGCCATGGAGTCTGCCTTATTTCTTTCCAGCGGGCTTGTTCTTATTGACGATCTCGACGACCTTGTCGGTGATGTCAAACGCCTTGTCCTGATAGACCAGGACCCGGTCGTTGAAGACGAACGAGTATCCTTCTTTTGTCGAGTACTGTTTGATCGCGTCGTTGATGTCCTTCAGGAGCTCCTTCATCTTTTCGTCCTGCTCCTTGCGCAGGTCGCCCTGCTTCGAACGGTCGAATTCCTGAAGATTCTTGATCTTGTTCTCCAGGTCGGATTTCTTCGCGTCCTTTTCCTTATCGCTCAAAAGGTTCATCTTGTCCTGGAACTGCTTTATTTCCGCGACCATCTTGTCGCGCTCTCCCTCATACGCGGTCTGCTTGTCGCCCAGGACCTTGTCGTAGTCCTTGGTCTTGTAGTACTCGCTGAATATCTTGGTCAGGTCAACGTAGGCAAGCTTGTTTTGCGCCATGCAGGTGTCGGCGCACGCCAGCCACGCTGCCGCCAGGACCATGCACGCCAGTAACGTCCTTGTCCTCATCACTTCCTCCTCTGTTTGTCTGCTTGAAACTCTGTGCGCTGTTTCCTTAACGTATCGCCGTCGATACAGTGGTTTGAACAGCCGCGTTAACGGATTGTGTTTGATTGATGGAATGCGTGTTTCGGCGGGCTAAAACATGCCGTAGCCCATGCTGAAATGGAACATCCCGTTTTTCTTTTCATCCTCGCCGGATTCGGGATCCAGCGGTATGCCGTAGTACAGAAGGATCGGCCCGATCGGGGTCTTGATGCGAAATCCTACGCCGGTCCCTGCCTTGTACCCGCCGTTTGCCAGGTCACCGGTCTTTTCCCAGACGTTGCCGACGTCATAGAACAGGGCCACCCGTATGAACTTCATCAACGGCACCACCAGCTCCGCGTTTCCGACGAGCAGCGACTCGCCGCCCAGCGGGTCTCCGGACAGCCGGTCGACCGGCCCGATGGAACGCTCGTGGTAGCCGCGCACCGAATTGACGCCGCCGCAGAAGAACCGGTCGAAGATCGGGATCTTCTCGGTCGAGCTGTACGGCTCGGCCACGCCGACCCGCGCGCGCAGGTCTATCACCGATTCATGCGGCAGGGGCCCATAGTGCTCCACCC
>JAQTMD010000031.1 GCA_028714595.1 Candidatus Omnitrophota bacterium | reverse complement strand
ATACCCGGGAAGAGACCATGAACGCAGAATTGCTCTTGCAGGAGATGCACGGCCGGTCAGTGATCATCGATGAAATCCACCAGGTCTCCAATGCGCCTTCGCACATCATCGGTTACGGCGACAAAGACTTACGGTATGCGCTGTCTATGTATGAGCAGGATTACGGGAAATTCTCTGAAGGCGCTGATCTGGTTCGCAATACGATTCGCGCAGTCATCAGCGATTTTGGCAAGGAAACTGACTGGAGAAACGTGTTTACGAAGCTGACGGAAAAAAGGATAAACGCGGAAGGCAAAGAGTGGTCATATGTTGACGAGAAAACAAAGAGCCTCACCGATGAAGGATGGGACTTGATCCAAGAGAAGATCCGGGATGAAGTCAAAAGGACGACGGAGAAAGGTTAAGCGCTCTATCCTACGTTGAAGGGTAAGACATACGAAGACCTGCGCAAGAATCCGAATGATGATAAAGAGAACAAGATTGAACGAGGTCTGATTAACAGCTATATCAGGAACCTGTTTATGCAGGAAGGTATTGAAGGCGGCTTTGGTGTAGACAGGAAAAATGCCGAAAATGAAGGAAGGATTTTCCCGATCCACGGCTCGGATGTAAGGACGGATATGCATTTCTCAGAGCCGTATGATGCGGCTACCCGCTGGGTCATAGCTTATGAAATGCTGGGCTGGGGCAAGGACAGGTCGACCCGCGAGATCCTTGACAGAGTCCAGGTCAGCGAGGATTCTATCAGGGTATCGCCGGTGAACCCCTTAAGCAAATTCAGAGGACCGGTGAAGGTCGCTTATTCGTCCACCGAGTTCTTTGCCAAGCCGTTAGGAGATCTTTTGGGAATCAGATTAGGCAAGACCGAGGGAGACGGTTTTACCCAGCGGTACAGCGATTACATCAGACAAGAAGATAGAGAGGTATTTGATGGCAGTTACAGAGAAGTCATCAAGGCCCACGGTGAGATCACGAGCCATGACGGGGCAATTATCCTGTTGCCTCTGGCCAAATATCACATTCCTGTCGTACTCAGGGATACGGTAGAGCTCTTCGGGAGAGAGACATACTTTATCGAAGCGGATGGCAGCGTTTCAAAGGCCGATGCTGCCGGCGAACGGGCCCCTACGGATATGACCGATAAGGATCTTGCGAAACGGGTCGAAGACGGAGAAAAGATAGTGGTGGTATTCAGCCCGGCAAAATTGACCAGTTACACATTCAGGGTTGAAGCCAAGAGTAACGCAAGATACCTGATGTTCACTGACCGCGAGACGACTGCTTCAGACTTCTGGCAGGCAAAACGAAGAGACCGGAATGATTTAGGCATCACCGTCATCTATAACGGTGAACTCGAAGGCACGACAGCCGCAGAAAAGAAGACCAGCTTCATTAAGGGCCTTGGCGAGAGGGAAGATTTGACCATTAACGAAGCCCTGGTCAGGGCATGGACAGAATCGCATAATGAAGCCATGGTCAGCAGGTTTGAGAAGCTCACTGATCTGATAGGCCGGGACAAAGTCAATGCCATGCGCAAGTATTTCCAGAGCAGGCAGAAGCCCGATTATTCTACCGAGCCGAAGGAAGAATCCAACGTCTATCAGCAGATACTCGGCGGTATCACCAAGGATATCAGGGATTTTGCCGAAACGGTGGCGGAGTTCTCCAGGGGCAAAACAGTCAAAGTCAACGGCAAGGATGAATATATTAAGCTCAGCACCGAAGAAAAGCGCTTCTTTGAGCAATATCTTGCTGCCGACGAAAACTTCCGCAAGGCAAGCAGCGCCCGCTTTGAGGGAAATAATCCCGATCTCGTGAATGCCGCTGCCAAGGTGATCGGCATACCCAGCCTCGAGGCTTCTCAGATCCGCGAGATGCTGGGCAGTCGTTATACGGCAGAAGAGCTGGAAAACATGAAGGTTTCTTCCTCCAGGCCATTGGACGCTACGTATATTGTCAGGGATATCGTCAAATCCTTTGCTGCAGAGACCAGCACGAAACAGGACTTAGCCAGAAAGATTGACGTCAGGTTGACCGAGAAAGGTTATGCCCGGACTGAAATCGCAGAGATAATCAAACAGATGGCTGTTTATGGCACAGAGCAGAACGGCATACAAAAGGCGGCTTCTTTTGCCAGATGGACAGGCAGTGTTATCCGTAATATCGGTCCTGCTTTTATGGCCTATGACAAGGATGACAAGGAGAACAGCGATCCGCGCTCTCTGATCAAGAGCATGCCGCGTTTGCAGTACACGATTAATCAGGCAAAAGCCATGGCGTACATCAATTCCTTCAACGGGGCGCTGGATGTGGACAAATTCAATGTCCTGAAAAACGAGATTCTACCCGCCTACGACAAGGCAAATGCGCAGTTTAACTACAACGATCTGCGGGCAGCGGTAATCGCGACGCTGGCAAAGAGCATCGATAAAGAGGCGGCAGAACTCGATTCTAAACTTCAAAAGCTTGCCACGACCCGCCAGAGCATATATGAGCAATATAAAGCTGAGCAGAAGATAAATCCGTATCTGTCCCTGTCCGAGTTTATGTACCATCAGTATATGAGCGGCGCGTTCCAGGATAAATCAATCGACCAGAGTTTGAGCACGATCAATTATCTGGAGCAGTGGAAGGCCCGTCTCCTTGTCGGCGATGAGGACGTGTTACGAGTGGTTTCGCTGTTGAGCAGGCACTATCAGGCTCATGAGGCAGAAGAGGTCAATTCCCGGACCTGGGAGGATATTTCCAAATATTTCGGCCAGACCGAAGGCCAGCGGGTAAAGAACAATTACGACACTGCGCGCGATACAATCTTGGAAACCTTCAAGGTAAAAGCCGCGCTTCTGACTTTAATGGACCTGGTTGAGGGAGCATTGAGCCAGAAAAAAGCCGAGATTGAGCAGCTCGCGGTCGAGAATAAAGACGCCAATGTTGTTCCCGTGCTGATAGCGAAGTCCCTGGAGCGTTCTGCGGATATATTCTTGGCCAAGGAAAGAAAGAGGCTGGCCAAAGACGAACAGGATATTATCCTTGTCCCCGTATTCTACGATGACAGCATTGAAACGCAGATCCAGAAGACATTCGCGCACTTCACGATGGCGCAATCAGGCTGGGGTCTCCATACACAACATTATCCGACCGAACTGATGATGAACCTGCTCATCAAGGATTTGCAGAAAGAATATTTTAACGGCGATAAGCATCATCCGAGCGTCGTGTATACCCGCATGCCGCTGTTCTCCAGCGAAGGAAATACCATTACCGATCTTATCGGTGAAGGCAAGGACTTTACCGGCGCACTGATTACGATTCATCCTTTTACCAGCTCGCTGTTCGGGACATTGATAAAGCCGTTCAGCGTTGCGTTCCCGAGAGTCAACGCGTTCTTTATGCGCAAGGCCTTCAACCACGAATTCGGCCACGTCATGGGTCTGTCGCACGGAGACGGCGTCATGGCGAGTTCGACCAAAATAGTCGGGTCTCTGTTCCCGTGGAAATGGCACTTTGTGCTTAAGGGTATGTATTGGAACCTGGCGCAGAATGACGAGGTAAAGAGGAACCAGTACAAGGCGTTCAACAATCAGGAAGGCGTCATCACGCACGTTTGGGATGTGCAGACCAACGAGATAGAAGAGACCATGATGCCAATGACCGAGGTGGCAGAGGCCGTTACCGGCATTAATTCCGAAGCATCGTGGGAAGACAGCTTCAGGAATTGGCAGAGAGAATTTAACACGATGAGTTTGTTGCAGGGCAATCCGATACCCGAATTTATGCAGTGGTATCCTTATGCGGGCAGGATACTGTTAGTCCGCAATGCAGATGGATATATAGGCTACACGGTTCTGGCCGTCAATGCAAAGGCAAAGAAAGCGATCAATGCCTATCAAACGGTAAAGGAACAATCCGAGGGCCAGGGTATCGAGACAGATATGATGGATGTGGCTTTGAACGACATAGCACGGCCGATGGGAGTCAAGAAAGTCGCCGAATTCAGAAATAAAAGTAACCTGGAATTTGCCAAGAAGATTGTGAAGAAGCTGCCCGCTGTTGCCATGAGATATAAGAGAACAGAGGAAAAGAGAGAGCGGTATGAGATTACCTATTATCTGCGTACTCCCGGCAGGGTCTGGGCCACTCTCCTGAACGCGCCGGGCGCAATCGCAGCGCGTTTTGATCCGGTTCTGATCAGATGGGGCAAAAAGGTCCATACAGCAGCTGCCAATGCCGTTGCCGCGGTCAAGAGCGTGATGCCCAAGGCGGCCGAGCCTGTGGCGATGCCGACAGCTGTACACGGAAATGCAGAAGTCACGAACCTGATCAGCGATCCGGAATTCATCAAGGCGCAGAGCGAGGTCGAAGTGGAAGTGCCGGCAGAAGTAGCGCCGATTGTTCCTTCGTTTGATGTGCAATTGCCGCGCAGCATCATGGGCGATGCGGCAATCGTCAATATCGTCAGCCAGCCCGATCTCCTGGACAACGAGCTGCTGCAAAATAGTGCGGTTACCGAGATGGCCAAGCTGATCGGTAGAGACTCCATCACGGTCGCCCGGGAAGTCGCAGCGCAGATGAACGGCAATGGCAACGGCGATGCGAAGGTGGCTCCGCTTAACATCATCGCCGCAGTCGCCAACAGCCTTAATTCCGGCGATGTGAAAGTTTACATCCAGACCAGGAAAGGTAACAAGAATGCGATTCAGAAGGTCGTGGTCACCAATGGTGACAATAACCGCGCAGTGATCATCAGGAAGAATCAGCAGTATTACTACGCAACTTATAGGGAAGGTATAGACGCCAAGTCAATCACCCGCAGCCGCATGGTCAAAGTGCAGGCCGGCGATTGGGATGAGCGCTTGTCCGACATCCTGATCGGAGCGGCTCACGGCAACGGCAATGGGGATAAAGCGCAGGTAACACCGTCAGAAGCGGCTGTCAGACCTGTTTCCGGAGATACTCAAGCTGTGTCTGAAACAGCTGCTTCAGTGTCGCAGGATAATAAAGACGGGGGTATCACCGCAAGACTGATCGGTAGAATAATGCCGCTGTTGGGCGGTTTAAGGAATACAGTTTCCGGTTCGGATGCGATAGTAACGCAGCATAACCTTATGCTTTCACCCGATGCGATGGGGCCGCCGTCGTGGAAGGCTATTACCTTTGCCATACGCACGATTGTTGTTGGATTTGTACGTAGCGCGAATGCGAGATTAAACGGCTTCATACAGGTCATCATAAATAAGATTCGGGCTGTGGGCGCAGTGATCAGAATGCTGGGCCGGGCCTGGAGCATCGTACGACAGGTGTACGCACGTCTGCCGAAGAAATTTGACGGCAGCATTGACATACGATTGACGGTTGAGAGAATCTATAACCTGATCAAGCCCAAGTCACTCACCGTGGCTGGCGTGGCTCAAGGCTTGACAGCAGTCAACGAGCTTTCCAACTCCGGCGGTCTCCCCTCGACCACGGAGTTGGAAGGCTCAAACGAGGGGAGGGATTTGCCATGGTCGTCAACGGGCGAGATATCTACCTCGAGCACGTGGTCAGTTTTGCCAAGGACGAGACGATCTTTGCGGCTGGCAGGGAAAGCTCAAGCAGGCACCTCAGGCTCTTCATCATCAATGAGCGCACCGGAGACGTCTTCTACAGCAAGAACGCTTGTGCCGATGCCTGGGAAGAGCTCTATGGCTCAGCAAGGGCCGACGTCGTCGATAACATCAACAGCGCCCGATACAGGGGCGTCATTCCCTGCTTCCGTGCCAGGTGCGGCTCAGGCATCAGGTGTTAGAGAAGGTGTTCAGCCAGCACCGGAAGGCATCAATAGGAACCTTGGCATTAAGGTAACTGCTTCACGTGCGGCAATACCGCAGGCTTCGGGCTTTATGCTCTTCGGGTCTGTGTTTGCAATTCTGCATAACCTTGCGCTTTCAGTAGCCGGACGGGGCCCGCCTGCTGCATGGCTCTTTATATCAGGTATCCTCGTTATCACGGCATTTGTCTTCGTATACCGTTATCAGTCCTTCCGCATTGACGGCGTCCGCCGTTTTGTAGCAAATCTCATTCATAAATTTGGCGTTGTTGCGAGATTCGTGTTGTCCGTGAAAAGAATTTCCGGGCTGTCCCTCGGTTCCCTCTCTACCGTGGCGGTGGGGTCGACCATTGGGGCAGCCCATGGTATTTTAGAGCCTCTGGCACTCCCTCTATCCGGGAGCAATCCCGGAGAGACCCCCGTCAGGGCTCTATGGGGCCGGTTACAGTCCTCTGCTGTGGCAGGTGGGACAAGACTGGTCCTTGGTGCAACAGAGATTCGTGAAAAAGCCCTCCCCAAGGCTGAGTCTCTGTTGCACCACAAAAAAGATTTGGGCTTCGGTCCTGCGAACGAGATCACCCTTCCGTGGCTGGGTGGGGTCTTGATTGCTCTCGGAACCCTTTATTATTTTGGCTTCGGTCCCGTTGATTTGATCACCTCTCCGTGGCTGGTGGGGGTCATTCATGGGGCCGAAGCGTTCTTAAATCCTGGCTCCGGCATTGCTGTTTTGATCACCTCTCCGTGGCTGGTGGGGGTCATTTCCTTTGCCGGGGCCTTATTAAATATCGGAACGGAAGCTTTTGTCACGCTGCAGGGCGGTATATCTACCGTGGCGGGTGTTATCGGCCTTGCAGCAAACTTTGTTGACAATGAGGCCCTCATGACGGCTGTAGGAGCCCATACCTCCGGGCAACTGACCCTTCCTATGGTCGCTGGGGGCCTCATTGCAACAATAATCGCAGGAGGTGTGACATGTTTAGGGCCAATAACGAAGAAGGTATCAGACTGGATCACATCGTTGTCTTTGAACGGGATAGTCAGGTATTCGCAGCAGCCCGCGAGCAGGAAACCGGGCGCATTTGTCTCTTTCTTGTTGACGAGCGTTCGGGTGATGTTTACACGCGCGACGGCCGCGCCCAGCAGTGGACGGAGCTTTACGGAGAAGGCCGCAGCTCGATTGTCAACCGGATATACGCAGCCCGTCACAACCGCAACATCCCTGTTTACAACCTCAGGGCTGCCTTCAGCGCTTAATTTAGAGCAGCAGGTCCTCGAATCTTCCGTGGCGGATGGAGGACTTGCAGCATTTGTCAATGGAGCCTCTGATCGGAAGCCCACTACCTCCGGGCAACTGACCCTTTCCGACGGGGGCTCCATGACAATCTCGCGCGGCTTAGCCGACGGCGGAACCGTCATTGATCTGAGCGTTGCGGCGTCGCTGTTCGAGCAGGCGATCCAGGCAGCTCAAACGCTTAACACCCCTGAGTGGCTGGTCATAGTGTCCCTGTTGAGCGTGCCTGCGGCTTTGGCTCTGGCTTTCAAGTTCCATCTTAATCCGATAAAAGTGATCGCAGTTATGGTCTTTGTCGAGATGCTGGCGGCATTAGGGTATATGGCCATGACAATGCCGTCAGCGCTTCCCGCGAATATTAACGCCCTCTGGACAAAGATCAGCGCGCTGTCGCCGTTTGTGCTGGGCAGCGTAGTGAAGAATCAGACTACACTCGGCGATTTTATTGCCGGGCCGCCGTCCTTTAAGATCGAGGTTTCTCCGAGATGGAAGACATACAAAGGCCTGAGAGGCCGCGAATACGCGGATCAGACATTCTGGGCCGAATTTGAGATTAAAGATGCGCGAGGCAAGTCGCTGGCTGAGATAAAGGCGTGTCCCTGCGAAAAAGCTGCGATTGGAATGCCATCAGACAGAAGTGAAGTATACCATTATAATCTTTTCAAGGAGCACTATGATTACGATGGAATAATCCTTATCCGGGTCAAGCCGCAGGCGTTCAAAACGCAAGAAGAGCTGAAGGATTTTAAGGAGCAGCTGCTTGCGCTGGATTTATTTGCCTCCGTGTATGTGCCCGAAAAGTTCTCTTCAGTGGTTAAGAAAGAAAGCGATCATGTGTATGGCTGGCTGAAGAAAGAGAAGAGGATAAAGTATGTCATCGACGGTAAATTTGTAAGTATCGAGCAAGGGGAGATGGTAGAATCGGCATATCCCAAGGCTACCAAGTCTGCTGACAAGGCAGATGTTTACCTGCTGCTTTATTTGTACCAGTTGAGACGGCAATATTTGGCAAGAAGCGATGACTTTGTCGACATCGCCTGGGAAGAGATCGTCAAGAGAGACCGCTGGCAGAACGAGACAATGCAGGTCCCGTCCCATATGCTTAAATATGTCGGACTTACTTCCACGTATAAAGCTTTATTCCTGAGTTGGTTATTAGATAATAAGGCGAAGAGACTGGAGGCCGCCGTATCCTTGAAAGAAGAATCCGGGGTTCACAGAGACGGCGGGGACATCATCATCCTTGGCCAGAACATCAGCGAGCGGTGGCAGCAGCGGGTCGCAAGCGGCGAATTGAAGACATCCTTGGCGCAGAAGGACGCGTCAGGAGAAGCGTGGCTCCTCGAACTGGGCGTGCAGAGCGGCGCAAACGGCGAACCGGAATTCTATGGTCTGCGCAAAGACGCTCAGGGCAATGTCGTCAGGAAGCTTGACGGCAGGGTGGAGGAAAAGACGCTGGACAACGGATTCGTGATCCAGCTGAATACCTACCGCGGCCTGCGCCCGGGCGCGACCGACAAAAAAGCCGTCGGGCGGCTGAACGACCTGGCCGCTCACGATGCTTCGACATGCCCGTTCGGCTGCACGGATGAGACAAAAGCAGGCAGCCTGCGGAACCTCGTGGACCACAAGCCGCTTGGAGAATTTATGGTCAACGGAACGCTCTGGCGGGCGTATAAGCAGTTGGCGCCGCTCGATGCCCGGGGCCATTTCCTGCTCGTTCCCGATGTGTTCTCAGAGGAGCAGATCCGCCAGCAGCGATTGATCGCCAAAGATATCGAGGACATGGTCGCTATTGCCGGCGCAAGCCACAATGTCTTGATCATATTCAATTCACGCAGGGCAGGCGCTTCCGTCAACCATATCCACTTCCAGGGGTTATACCGGCCTGAGCCTTGCCCGGTAGAGAGTGCGGCACGCGAAGTCGTTCATCAGGCCGGCAGCCTGACCGTGTCCCGGTTGGCAAAGGAATATCCAGCACGGGGATTATCGTTTGACTCGCCGGAAGCCGACGTGCTTGCCGCGTCGCTCTGGGAGACGGTGGACAGCCTGCAGAAGGCGGATGTGCCGTTCAACCTGGTCTTTGGTGACGGCAAGGTGTATGTCTTTGCCCGTAATGCGGAGCATGGGATTGTGGAGGAGTTCCCGACCGGGGTGCTTGCCGCAGTTGAGGTGGCAGGTAAGATAATCGTGGTGGATGAGAACACCTATCAGAATGTCACCGCTGAGCGTGTCAAGAGCGGCCTTGCCAAGACCACCATGGACATCGATGTTCATCAGAGATTAGGCGTGGTAATTAAGAAGGAAAACAATACGATCTCCCTGTCCGCGGAAGGGGAGCACAATGTCGAAGAATTCTTGAATATCATGAATTCGCCTAAACTGCTGGCCAAGCTCCAGAAAGTGATAGGTCCGGAAATAGAGAAATTACGCAATGCGGGTGATGTAAACAGGGAAGTGTTCATACCGTTCTCTGCTATCCTTGCCGTTAAGGACGGCGGGGAACAGCGGAGCGATAGACTCATGTCCCTGGCAAAACAGGTACTGCCTGCCGTGGCTTCATTCGCGATACTGGCCGGTTCAGTTTATTTTCTGCCTGCCAGCCCGCTGTTATCGGTGATCCTGGCGGTCGCGACCGGCGCATTGGCGACCGCGGTATTTGCGGCAAAGAAGAAGCTGAGCTTCACGAACTTCATTTCATTCCTCAAACAGCCGGAAAAGATTTCTCCTGCGGCGATGTTGACCATCAGCCTGCTGTATCAGTATTTGAACACCTATAGGGGCGCCGGGGCAACAGGCTCACAGGCCAAGGGTCCGAAGTTCAAGGACATGATGAAGAAATATGCGCCGTGGCAGTTTAGCCTTAAAGAGAACTTCAGCAGAAAGAACCTGGTCACCAACGTCATCACTGCCGCCCTGTTCGGAGCAGCCGCCGTGGTCGTCCTGCCGCAGATAGCACCGGCATTAGGACTGGTAGTCGGCTTCCTCTTCATATACCTTGTGTTTGTGACCAATAACTTCTTCTTTATCTATATGCAGAGCAACATCGGTTTTGGCAACTTCGTGAAAGACTACTTGGATTTCCAGGCCGGAAAGATGGGAAAGACCGATCCTGCCTATGCGATGTTCGAAGAGTCAGCAAAGAGCTTTGATGCGGCAGCAGTGCAGAAGAGCCATGAAGAAGCCCTGGAGGAAAGCAGCTTCAAGCAGCTCAAGGCGCTGGAATTGAAGTTGCGGGCATACGCGCCTGTCGTGTGGGGCGCCGTGCGGTTCGCAGCAGGCAGGGGCGCGTTAGCGGTCATTTCTCTGATAGCGGCCGCAGTATTATTGCACTCAGGCGTGGGGGCGGTAGCGATCATCCCCGGCTTATCGGAATTGATTGCGCAGATCTTCGGATTGAGCCTGTCGTTCACCTGGGCCGATGCCATACGGATCTTCCTCGTCGCGCAGGGCATATCGTTATTGAACATCAAGGATATATATGACCGGGTACAAGATAAGTTCAATGCCTCCAATGCTTCGTACCAGAAAGCCAGGAGCGAGTTCGGGGCGTTTGTTCTCAATACGGAGAACCTGAAATTAATCGGTGAAGGCGCCATCAAGAGCAGCGATCTGACCGCCGACGAGCTGTCCCATCTTTCCGAGTTGAGCGAACGCGGTCCTCCGCAGGGCGCTTTGACCACTACCCTCGTATACTGGCTGACCCAAGCTCCGGCCGCGGTCGTGTACTGGTTCGGATATTCCTGGAAGAACGAAAAAGACAGGCCTTCCAGCCTGTGGCTGGATTTAGGCAGGGATTTCGGGAAGTCCTACTTCTCCTTATGGATCATCAACCTCGAAATCGGCGCCGTCGTGCAGGTGGGCGAGGCTTTAAGCGCGAATCCGCAGACCGGCTTCTTTGGAGAAATGGCCGGCAAAGTGATCGGTTCCCTGGAAGGGGACAGAGCCGACCAGCGGGGCTCAGCCCTTCACTGGGGATATGATATTTTAAGCCTCTTAGGCATCAAAACGTCGCCCGCGGTAACCACCAATCGCACCGTCACCACCGACCTCAACATCAACACCACTCAGAATACCACGGTCAAAGAAGCTCCTGTGGTTCGACAGAATGTTATTGTCGAGAACCCCGCTCTCGCTATCGAAGTCGGCATCAAAGAAGGCGCCCTGACGCCCGACAAGCCGTTCGGCCACAGGGTGAACCTGTCGGTCTGGTACACGGACAATACCTCCAGAATGGTCCAGCTCCCGGCGAACTTTGACTGGGATACCATGGACTTCGACCAGAGCGAATTTGTCGGTGCCTATACGTACCGGGCGGTCAGCAAGAACGGCCTGGTCGCGGATATCGACGTGAACAACAGCAGGATGTTCAAGGCCGTTGATACGGCCGGCCTGAACGCTTCCCGCGGCATAGCTTCGGCCCGCATCTACAGCGACGACGGCGAGAACGCCGTGATAGAAGTCCGCTACAAAAACACCCTGAAGGCCCCTGGCGTCAATTCATTCGGCAATTTCGACAGCAACATAAGCTTTGACCAGATTGCCGCTGCCTCTCTGGAAGAGGTAAAGCTGCCGGATAATACTACTCAAGTCGACTGGGTCGTTACCGCCAAAGAAAGCGACAATCATACTTCCGTCTTCAGGGCACCGTTCGTGTTCGCGGCCGTTGTCGAGCCTTTCACCAATCTCGTCTCGGGGGACAACACAACTGCCGTGCCTCAATCCGTACGGGATTATACGCTGCAGAACGTCCAGGCGGAGAACATCGTCAATTTCACGAGGGGCGGCACGATCAAACAGGAC
>JAQTMD010000030.1 GCA_028714595.1 Candidatus Omnitrophota bacterium | reverse complement strand
AAAGAGCGTGGTGGCAAATGTTACCTGGACTGAACAGGGACGCCAGAGGCATCTTGAGCTTTCTCCCTGGTCTCCTGGTAGGAAGACCGGGTTTACCCTGATCGAAGCGATGGTGGTCTTCATCATCCTTGCGGTGATCGCGGCCGCTTTGGTCATGACCCTGCGGGTCGGCGATTTCGCACAGAGCGTCGGCTCATCGAAGGCCGACATATGTTCCGACGTCAAGATGCTCATGGATTGGATAGTCAGGGATGTCCGGCAGGCCAAGATCCAGGAGCTTTTCAATAATACGCCTTCGACCGGCTACATCAAATTCAACCTCTGGGTATGGGACAACGACACCCTTGCCCAGGTGTTCAGCGACCAGTATGTCGAATACGAGTATGACTCCGCAGGAGAGGTCTTGACCAGGCGGTTTATCGACGGCGGGGTGACGGTGAATGAGTGGAATTTCACCGGTGTCATGATGCCTCCTTTTTATACGAGCTACACGAACGAGACAATCAACAGTTTCAGCAACGCGACTTTGCTGAACTCCCGGAAGGTCATCGTGGCGATAAAAAGGGGCAAGACGGTGCGTAACAGGCCCTTGAATTTCACTATGGCGGAGGAGGTGAGGATCAGAAATGAATAATAAAGGCATGATCCTGGTGTTGAGCCTGTTCATCATACTGATCCTGGCCGTGCTTTCCAGCTCGTTTTTATACAAACAGGTCAACCAGAGCTACCTTTCCAACCGCTATGCGGATTCCGTCCAGGCCCTGTGGGCGGCCGAAGGAGGGCTGCAGGCGGCGCGGGATGACAATCTTGATCAGAGCTTTGTCAGCGGCACGCTGGGCAGCGGAAGTTACCTGGCGAACATCACGCGAATCGGCACGAGCAATTATTACGAGATCGTTTCCCGCGGCACGGCCGGCGGAGTGGTGCGTACCGTCAAGGCAGTGGTCTCTACGCGCGACGTGGACGCCTCGAAATTCAAATACGGCCTGGAATCCAACGTCGACATCCAGCTCAAGGGCGCCTCGACGGTCTGGGGAGAGAACACCACGCAGCCCGTTCCTCCGAAGACCCATGATCCGGATTATTACAAGGAGAACTCCATCTTCAGTTTCGCCGACCTGTTCGGATTTTCTACGACCGAGATCAGGGGCTTGAGCACGGTGTATAACCAGACGTTCCCTTCGGGCAACTTCACCGGCATTAACTGGGTCATTGCCCCGGGTTCAAAGTTCACGGGCGACGTCTACGGTTCGGGTATTTTGATCGTCGAAGGCGATTTCCGCATTGCCGGGACCGTGGCTTTCGACGGCATCATCTATGTGATCGGGGAACTGGACATGTCCGGGACGTCGTTCGTCAGCGGCGCGATCCTCGCCGAAAGCGCGGCAAACGTGGATACGACCGTTACCGGCACGGCCGACATCGAGCATAACACGACCAAGATCCAGACGGCGCTGGATAACGTGGCGTACCGTTCCCCCCGGATCGTCTCGTGGCAGGAGGCGCGGTAGAAGAAAGCGGTGCTGCTATGAAAGCAAAGAAAAAGAAACGGGGAATGACGCTGGTCGAGGTGCTGGTATCCGCCAGTATCTTTGCGTTTTGCCTGGCCGGGCTGTTGTTGACCTTCATGGACTTATTCATTTTGACGGACGTCTCACGCGATTCCACGCTGGCAGCCGAATCCATGCGCACCCAGCTGGAACGGCTGCATACGGCCTCATTTGAGAACGTGACGCTGTTTAACAACACATCCTTCGATGTCATTGACCCGAACGTCCTGATAAACGGCACACCCCTGGTCATCGGCCGGGGGCACATCGAGATCAACACGGTCACCAACCCCTTTTCCGGCGAGACGTATGCCGACCTGCGCATGGCGCGCGTGGTCGTATCGTTTCGCAGCAGGAACAGGATTGTCGGCGAGGACCAGAATTTGAACGGCGCCTGGGACGAAGGAGAGGACCAGTCCGGTTATGTCAACGGTACGGGAGTCCTGAATTCTCCGGTCGAGGCAGTGATCCTGATCAAGAATTTTACCAACTCATCGGAGTAAAATGCGATGAAGCGCGAATCGGGGCACACCCTTCTTGAAATGATATTCGTGACGCTCCTCATGGGAGTGCTGGTCGTGGCCATGCTCGGGCTTCTGGTGCACTCCGATACGTACTGGAACCAGGGACAGGGCAAGATTACCGAGCAGCAGGAGGCCAGGTTCGCCCTGGACGCGGTGACCCGGGAGCTGACGCAGTCAAATCCTTACTGGGGCGTCACCATCGGCACCAACTCCATACTGTTCTACAAGCCGGAATTCGACGCCGCCGGCTACCGCACCGGCATCCACTGGATCGGTTTCAGGCTGCATCCTTTGAACGAGCACCTCCTGGTCAAGCGCGAATCCGGCGATGTTGATTATACGCCGGTCGCCAATCACGTCGAGAGCATCACCTTCGCGGGGAGCACCGACGGCTGCGTGACCTTTGACAGTGCGTCCGTGCCGGTAAGCTGCCCGCAGGTGCGGGTCACGGTCGTGACCCATAAAGACAGGGATTTTCAATTGACATCCGACGTGGTCCTGCGTAACCAGATCTTGTCAGCCCCCGGCGAGCCGCCGGAGGAAGGAGAGTTCTGATGACAAAAATCTTAAATGGCGGGAAAAAGATTTTCGGGAACAAGAAGGGGATCCTGCTGATCATCGTCGTGGCGGTGCTGACCGTGATCACGGTCCTTACCAGCGTCTATCTGTCGACGATGGTCTCCGAACGCCGCAGTTTCGATACCGACCGGACCAACATGCAGATCTTGAACCTTGCCGAATCCGGCGCCAACATGGCTCTGGCAGAGCTCAATAAGCGGCTTCCGGGTGACATGAACGTGCGGCTGGCTACGGCCGATGCAGCCACTATCCGGCCGTATGTCACGGGCAATGACCCGCTCGGTTTTTTACGTAATTACGCCTATATCACCGGCACAACCCAGTTTACCGTGTTCGGTTCAACGGCAACGCTTGAGGTGCCGCTGCCCGATTACCTGGGCAAGGGTGACGACTGGGATACGACGGCAAGCATACACGTGGTCTCCACGGGCGCCCCGGCCAAAGACTCCGACGACGGGCCGTTCCGCTTTTACTACCGGTACTGGGTCAGCGCGACGTCCAGAGTCCTTCGCAGCGTAGGGCCCGACAACACAAGGGGCACCGCCGACGACCGCTATGAGCAAAAGACCGTTTCCTATTCCCCGAATGATTTTACGGTCGTATCCAGGCACGATAACTTCGCTAAATTCGCGTTGTTCACGTCGCACCACCGCACGCCCAACGGGACGACCGTGTGGTTCACCGCAGATACCAACTTCAACGGCCCGGTGCATACCAACGAGCGGTTCAGCTTCGCCAACAACCCTTCGGCGCATTTTACCGACGAGGTTTCCCAGCACCTTTCCACGGTCAAGTTCTACAATAACGGCAACTCCGTGCTCCTGAGCGGCACTTCCAACCCCATCTGCTGCGAGAGCGAGGGTTGCGAAACCGTGCCCTGCAAGGACCTGCCGCAGTTCGACTCTACCTTCAGCTACGGGGACGACCTCATCAACCTGCCGTCGTCGGTCACCCAGACCGAGCTGCGCAACCAGGCGCTGGGCACGATGCCCGTGCCGGGTGATTCCAACCGCGGCGTGTTCCTGCCCAGCGAGGACGGCGCCTTGACCGGCGGCATCTATATCAACGGCAATCAGGGGCAATCCAGTGATGATGCCACGGTGTTGCTCGGCATCGACGCGACGAGCGGCGACCCCAAATACACGATCACCCAGACGAGAAACTACACGACGCATACGTACGTGGTCACGGTCGATCTATCCGCAAACCAGACGCAACTTGTGGTTGACGGCGGTTCCCCGACGACGTATAATGGTAAACCGGATGGGGTCGGGGACCAGGGCGTCATCATCTATTCCGACGACGACATCAAGTCCTTCTCCGGGACCGTCCAGAAGGACACGCGGGTGACCGTTTCCAGCGAGCGCGATATGGTCATTACCAACCATGTCCGGTACGAAGAGTACACTGCCAGCCCCTTGAGCGCAACGGGTTACGATAATATCCTGGGGATCCTCTCATGGGGAGGCAACATACGCATCGACGAGTCGGCCCCGAATGATATCCAGATCCACGGTATCATCATGGCGCATAACGGGATCTTTACGGTCGACGATTACCAGCACGGTTCTCCGCGCGGCACGGCTACTCTCTTGGGCGGTTCGATCACCGATTTTTACGGCGCCTTCGGCACTTTTTCGGGCGGTTCCATGGTGTCGGGATACGGCCGAAATTTTGTTTACGACCGCAGGGTCCTCGATGAAGGATTGACGCCGCCGTATTTCCCGTACTTGACGAGCTATACATCGAACATCGTCCCTGCGGACGCGTTCAGGACAAAGACGACCTGGCGTCAGGAGGAGTGACCCCTATGAAACAGAAGAACATCGGGACCATTATCGGAACCATCGTGCTGGCGGCGATCATCCTGGTGGCGGCACTGCTGGCGCTGAGGCATTTTGAGAAGCAGGCGGTCATGAAGCAGCAGCCCGGGGTGCAGTCTTCGCCGGCGCAGGACGAAGCGCTGGATCCTGCAAAGGCGCCGGACCGGCCCGCTGAATTCGACGATTCGTTTCCTACGGAGAACGGCACGTTCCTGCAGTAAAGGCGGCTATGTTCGATTTTAAAAAGATGATGGCGAAAGAAAAATACGCCGTAGGCCTGAACATCGGCGTATCCTCCGTCAAGGCGGTCAAGCTCAAGTTCTCCAAGGACGCCGCAGAGGTGGTAGGTTTTACGCTGGAGCAGAACCAGTTCGACATGGAATCGGTGCTGAAAGGAATCATGCATGATTTCGGCGCGCGCCGCGTGAACATCTCGGTCTCGGGGCAGCAGGCGATCACCCGGTACATCGATTTCCCGAAGATGAAGCTGGAGGACCTGAAGCAGTCGATCCGGTTCGAGGCGCAGAAGCATATCCCGTTCCCGGTATCCGAAGTCAACATCGATGCCGTGATCCTCAAGGATCTCCCCGACAATAAGATGAAGGTGCTGCTCGCAGCGGTCAAAAAAGACCTGATCAACCAGCGTCTGAGGCTCCTGCGCGACCTGGGGCTCGAGGTCGATATCGTCGACATCGACTCCCTGGCGCTGATCAACGCCTTTGACTACAGTTATTCCCAGGATCCGGCGATCCGCTCTAAGACCATAGCGCTTTTGAACATCGGCTCGGCGACCAGCAATCTCAACATCCTGGATGACGGACTGCCGGCCCTGAGCCGTGACATCAATGTGGGCGGGAACAATTTCTCGCAGCGCGTCGCGGATGCGCTCAACATCGAGTTCAAGGCCGCCGAAGAGCTTAAATTGGACAAGGACAGGCAGAAACAGGACAACGTCAAGGCGGCCCTTGAGCCGGTGCTCGCAAAATTGGGGCAGGAAGTCCGTACGTCGTTCGATTATTATGAATCGCGCAGCATAACGTCGGTCGAGAAGATATTCGTCAGCGGCGGGGGGAGCCTTTACCCGGGGCTTGACGCGCTGCTGGCGAACATGCTTTCCATCGACGTGGAACGCTGGGACCCGTTCCTCAAGATATTGATAGCCCCGTCGCTCGATCAGGAGAAACTCAAAGGCGTCGCCGGCCAGATGGCAGTCGCGGTCGGCCTGGCGCTGAGGGCATAGACGATGCTTGAGATAAACCTTATACCGGAAGACCTGAAAATAAAGACGGTGAAGACCGGGCCGAGCCTTGACTATGTCTTTTTTGCCGTGCCGGCGCTTATCGCCGTCTTGTTCGTCGTACACCTCGTCCTGGGGGCGGTACAGCTTTCACGCGGCATGCAGGTACGCGCCCTGAATAAACGGCTGCAGAACCTTGAACCGCAGCGCAAGGAAGTAGAGCAGGCAAAGGCGCTGGATGCCGATCCCGACAAAAAGCTTCTCGCTGATTTTATGGATAGCCGCATCCTGTGGTCAAAGAAGCTCAATACCGTAAGCCTGCAGCTGCCTCCGGGTGTCTGGTGCAACGAGATGAGCATGGCGCGCAGGGAGCTTGCCATTAAGGGTTCGGTCGTATCGGTATCGCTCGCAGGCAACGAGATAGACCTGATCAACCGGTTTATGTCGGCTCTGCGCAACGACAAGGAGTTCATGAAGGAGTTCAGGACGATAGAGCTGGGACCGCTGAATTCCAGGACCCTGGGGCAGTTCAACGTGCAGGATTACAGTATCACCGTCACCGCCAAGACGGCAAAATAACGCTATGGAAGAATTGTTCGCAAAGGTAAAGCAGCTGGACAAGCAGAAACTGATGATGCTCGGCGTCGGCATCGGGGTCGTCGTGGTCCTTGACGTCGCCTTTGTCATGCAGATGCAGTTCAAATCCGCCGGCTATTCCCTGGCTAAGATCGCGGAGCTCAAACGCACGATCTCCGACATCCAGAACAGGGCAAGAGAGGTAGCGTTCAAAAAACAGGAAAAAGGGAAAGAGAGCATCAAACCCAAGAATATCCTGGGACAGGCCGAACTGCCGCTTTTACTGCAGGAGATAACCACCTTGGCCAAGGTCAACAACGTCAAGCTGGTGCAGATCGTGCATTCGAAGGAAGGGAAGCCTGCTGTCGCAAAACAGACCGGTCGAAAGGGTCCTGCTGCCGCTGCGCCGGCGACCCTGACGCCCGTACGGGTCAAGCTTGACCTTGTCTGCGGTTTTCATAACCTCGGGGCTTTCATCGATGCCCTGGAGAACGCGCCCGAACCTCTCTCATGCGAAGATTTCAAGATCTCACGTTCAGGCGAGTTCCAGAAGGAACGCGTAAGCCTGAGCATACGAACGTTCATAAAAGAGTAAGTATGAAGAGACTATCGTCCCTGTTTTTGTTCTTTGCCTCGGTGCTGCTTTTGTGTCCGGCAGGGGCCTTTGCCCAGGATGCGCCCGGGTACGATTCGCAAGGGAAACCCGATCCCTTTATCCCCTGGGTTACGGAGGACGGCAGGCTCCAGATCCTGGTGAGCGAGCAGCGGCAGGGGTCGGCGGCAGAAGAGCTGAAAGTAGAAGGCATCATCTTTGATAAACGCGGGCTTTCATATGCGGTCATCAATAACGAGATAGTCAAGATCGGCGATCTGATCGAGGACTATCAGGTCTTACGGATCGAAGAGTCGAAAGTGATCTTGATACGGGAGGGGCAGCCCAAAGAGATCATATTAGAAGAGGAGGGTCTATGATGAGGAAATCATTGCGTAAAGTGCTCTCGGCGTTTTTTTGCTGTGTCTTTTTAATCTTTACCTCGCCGCTTCCCGCGCAGGAGCCCGCGGCGCCCGAGCCGGCAGAGCGTGAGCGCGTTGCCGCGTCTGCCCGGGACGTCGTCACCGTTTCCGATAACGTCACGCTGGATTTTAAGGACGCGGACATACGCAACGTCCTGAAGATCCTGTCGCAGAAATCAGGCGTCAACATCGTGCCGACCCCCGATGTCATGGGTACCGTCACCATAAAGCTGGTCGAGGTCCCCTGGGACCGGGCGCTGGACGTGATCCTCAAGAGCAACAATTTTGGGTTCCAGAAACAGGGTAACGTCATCCTGGTCACCAAGGTCGAGAACATGTCCAAGATTCAATCGGAAGAGCCGCTGCGTACCGAGATCGTCAACCTGAAATTCCTGGACGCGCTCGACGCGCAGCGTATCATCATCCCCATGCTCTCTGCGCGCGGGAAGATTTCGGTCCTGTATTCGCGGGGACAAAAAGGATGGAAGTTCGGGACGTTCAAGATCGGCCGCGAGGAAGCATCGACGCGGATGCTCGAGCGTGAGGCCGAGGTGACCAAGACCGAGCCGATCTCCGTCGAGCGGACGGCTGCGGGCGGCTATGCGACCACCAAGATCGAACAGGAACGTTCGATCAAGTCCAAGACCCTGATGATCACCGACACCGATTCCATCCTTGACCGGATCGTCAACGATGTCCTGCCGAAAGTGGATAAGCCTCCCAAACAGGTCCTTATCGAAGCCAGGATAATGGAAGTCAATATCGACAAACTGCGCGATATCGGGTTCGACTACGGCACCGGCACCAGCGGCGGCTCAAGCACCACCGTCACCGGCGTCAAGGTGAATTCGACCACCCTCGGCGGCAACGTGCTGGGTACGGTCGATTCCCTTTCGCCGTCCAACTTTAACCCCAAGGCAACGTCGATCGACCCCTATCAGCCGTTCAATGCCGGTTTGAACCTGGTCTTTGAGAAGCTCTCGGGCGCCCAGTTCGAGGTCGTCATGCATGCGCTTGAAGAAGACGTCCATGCCAATACGCTTTCCGCACCTCGCGTCATGACCCTGGACAACCAGGAAGCCGCCATGTTCGTGGGTTACTATACGCCGATCTTAAAGACCGATTTGTCGAACGAGGGCAACTCGACGACCGTCATCCAGAATTACGATTACTACCAGGAGATCGGCATCAGGCTTCACGTGGTGCCGCAGGTAAGCGACGACGGTTACATCAACATGATCATCCATCCGAGCATCACCAGTTCCACGACCAACGTCACCGCGACCATCACCACGACCCCTGCCACGGGAGCCCCGACGTCCACGGAGACCGACTACCCCGTTATCGACGCACGCGAGGTCCAGACGCAGATCATGATGAAGGACGGCGAGACCGTGGTTATCGGCGGACTGCTGAAAGACACCAAGACCAAGGGCACGATCGGTGTTCCGTTCTTAAGCAAACTTCCTCTCGTCGGAGCGCTGTTCAGGAGGGAGACGGTCGATAACGGCAAGATAGACCTTTTGATCTTCATCACCGCCCATGTCGTCTCGGACGATGAATTTTCGTCGGAGGCAATCTCAAGGCTCGAAAAGCGGCTGAACACCATCGATGACAAACCGGAGGCGATTGAAAAGAAAAAGAAAGGCCAGCCGGTGCAGCCTGCGGCGAAATAGCCGTTTGCTTGAGCAGGTATCCTTTTGACGGGCCGCGGGTCGGCAGCGACGCGGCCCGTTTTTTTATCCTGCCTAAAAAAACCTTGGATTTTCCCGTTCTGCTTGCTATAATATAACGATTTTAGGGTTTTAGCGTTTTAGAGGATGAACATAAAACAAGAGATAGAGTTTATTTTTTTCAAACGCGGAAGGCTTCGCATGATCTCGCATCTGGACCTGATGCGGCTGTTCATGCGCGCCCTGCGTCGCGCGGCGATCCCCGTTAAAATAAGTCAGGGTTTTAACCCCCACCCTAAGTTGAGCATCGTCCGGGCATTAAAAGTCGGCATGGAGTCGCCTGCCGAGACCGCGCGCGTGGAATTACGCGAACCGCTTGCGCCCATGGAATTCCTCCGGGCACTCAACGAACAATTGCCCGAGGGTATCAGGGTGACGCAGGCGCACGTTCGCTAGAAAGGAAGCATGGCAAAAGAGATTTTGATTAATGTCGAATCGCAGGAGAAACGGGTCGTGGTACTCGCGCACAAGGTTCTGGACGAGTTTTATATCGAGCGGCCCCAGGACAAGACCATCGTCGGAAACATCTACAAGGGAAGGATCGAGGCGGTCATCCCGTCCATCAACGGCGCTTTTGTCGATATCGGCCTGCCCAAAAAGGGTTTCTTGTATCTCTCCGAGATCGAGTCGGCCTATGAATCGGTAGAGAAGGGGCCGGACGATGCTCACGGCAGAAAACAGGCGCCCAAGGAAGTCAAGAAGGGGCAGGAAGTCCTTGTTCAGGTGGTCAAGGAATCCTTCGGGACAAAAGGCCCGCGGCTCTCCTGCCACATCGGGATTGCGGGAAGGTACCTGGTCCTGATGCCGCTTGACCCCGGTATCGGCGTCTCGCGGCGCATCGAGAGCGACGAGGAACGGAAGCGCCTGCGCGTGGCAATGGGAGAACTGGCGCTGCCGAAAGACCTGGGGTTCATCGTACGCACCGCCGCGACCGGCAAGACGAAACAGGAGCTTGTGCGCGATGCCAACTTCCTGGTCAAGCTGTGGCGGCGCATGGAGAAGACCGTCGGCCGTCAGAAGACCCCGTCGGTGGTCTATGAAGAGTACGACTTGACCCTGCGGGTCATCCGCGATTCGTTTACCGAGGATGTCGCCAAACTTGTCGTTGATTCCAAACCGGAATTTTACCGCATCCTGAAGTTCATCCATGCCTTCATGGGTCCCTTGCGCAAAAAGGTCGAGTTCTACCGGGGGCCCGATTTGTTCAGCGAACACGACGTGGAGCGGCAGGTCGCCAAGGTCTTTGAGAAGAAGGTGTTCATGAAATCAAAGGCGTACCTGGTGATCGAGCCGACCGAGGGACTGGTCGTCATCGACGTCAACTCCGGCGGGTTCAAAGAGAAGGTCAGGCAGGAGGAAGCGGCCTTCAAGGTGAACTGTGAGGCGGCGATCGAGGCTGCGCATCAGCTGCGGTTACGCGACCTCGGCGGGATCATCGTCATAGATTTCATCGACATGGAGCGTGAGTTCCATCGCCGGGAAGTCCTGCGCGTGCTCAAGGACGCCCTCAAACAGGACAAGGCAAAATACGATATCCTCGGGATCTCCAAATTCGGCGTCGTGGAAATGACCCGCGAGCGCATCCATAATACCGTGGCAACCCTGTCCTATCAGGATTGCCCGTACTGCGGCGGCAGGGGAAAGGTCAAATCCCCCACTACCATGTCAATCCAGGCCATAAAGGAATTACGCAAGTTCTGCGCCGGTAAGCGGCTGCGGCAGGTAAACCTTACGGTCCACCCTGACGTGGCTGCAGAGATCACCCGCGACCGCCAGAGCCTTAAGAATGTAGAGCGGACGTACCACGTACGAGTCGACCTTGTTTCGAATTCCTCGTTCAAGATCGAAGACATCGCCATCGCATAGCCGGCGCATCTCCCCCTCTGATTCAGGTTAGTGGTGGGTTCGAGCACACCACCAACGGTGCGCGCAGAATCCAGCGCACAACATACCACTCCTGCAAAAACCGTAATTTCGCCTTGATTTTGCGGTTTTTTAAGGTATAATAATAACTCTGACTGTCTTTTTCATCCCGGTGGTTTGCATAGGCAAACCACGGGATTAATTCGCAGACGAGACGTAACCCATCTGCTCATTAAGGAGGTTCAAAAATGTATGCAGTGATTGAAGTTGGAGGAAAACAGCACAAAGTCACCGCCGATGACGTGATCCTGGTAGAGAAGCAGGAAGTTGAGCCCGGAAAGGACATCACGTTCGACCGGGTGCTTCTGGTGGTCGATGAGGAGAAGGTCAGTATCGGCGACCCCTATGTCAAGGGAGCCAGCGTCCTGGCCCAGGTGACCGCTGCGGTCAAAGGGCCGAAACTCATCTCGTTCAAATACCGCCGCAGAAAGTCATCGCACACTAAGAAAGGCCACCGCCAGCAGCTTTCGCGGGTCCAGATAAAAAAGATAAAGCAATAGTCGTGTTCATAGACCAGGCGACGATCAAGGTTCAGGCAGGTCCCGGCGGCAAAGGCTGCCAGTGTTTTTACCGGGACAAGTACACGCGCTACGGCATACCGGACGGCGGCGACGGCGGCAGGGGCGCTGACATCATCGTGCGCGCTGACCGTAACCTCCGGACGCTGTTGGATTTCCAGTATAACCGGCATTTTATTGGAAAGCACGGCGGGCACGGTTCCGGCAAGAACAAGCGCGGAAGGGACGCCGAGGCCGTAATCGTGCGCGTACCCTGCGGCACGGTCATCAAGGACGCTGCTACCGATTGCGTCTTGATCGACCTCGATCATGATGCTCAGGAGATCGTGGTAGCCAAAGGCGGACAAGGCGGCCACGGCAACCGCAAGGGCCGTACCGTAACCGCAGGCGATCCGGGCGAACAGCGTACGCTCATACTGGATCTCAAGCTTATCGCCGATGTCGGAGTCGTGGGATTTCCCAACGCCGGCAAGTCGACGCTGATCGCCGCGATCTCCAATGCAACGCCCAAAGTCGCGGCGTACCCGTTCACTACCAAAGCACCGGCGCTGGGCGTCGTGAATTCCGACGACCGGTCTTTTGTCATCGCCGATATACCGGGTTTGATCGAAGGCTCATCGCAGGGCAAGGGGCTGGGCGACAGGTTCCTGCGCCACGTGGAGCGGACCAGTATCCTGCTGCACCTGGTCGATAGGGCCGGTTTCGAAGGCCGCGATCCTGCCAGCGACTACA
>JAQTMD010000029.1 GCA_028714595.1 Candidatus Omnitrophota bacterium | reverse complement strand
TCGTAAACGGCCTGCACGGGGAACGGCCGGAAACAGGTGACCTTGAGCATCCCGACTTTCTTTCCCTTTTTGCGCAGCTCGTCCACCACGTCCTTGACCGTGCCGCACACCGAGCCCATTGCCACGATAACGCGTTCCGCGTCCCTGGTCTGGTAGCCTTCGATCAGGCCGTTATAGGCGCGGCCAAAGGTCCTGGCAAACTCGGCAGTCAATTTCGGGATAAGAGCGAGCACTTTTTTGTGGGTCTCGTGGATGGCGTAGCGGGCTTCGGTATAATAATCCGGGTCGGCCAGCGGCCCCAGGGTCATGGGATTATCCACGTCGAGTTTATAGAGGGCTTTGTACGGCGGCAAAAACTTATCTACCTGTTCCTGCGCGGGCATGTCCACGGTCTCGATGCCGTGGGTGAGGATGAATCCGTCCATGCACACCATGACCGGCAGCATGATGTTTTTGTCCTCGGCGAGCCGGTAGGCAAGGATATGGAAATCGATGCTCTCCTGGTTGTCTTCGGTATAGAACTGCACCCAGCCTGCGTCGCGCAGGGAAATAGTATCCTGGTGGTCGTTCCAGATGTTGATAGGCGCGGATATGGCGCGGTTGGCGTCGGTCAGGACAATGGGCAGCCGCATGCCGGCGATGTTGAAGATTACTTCCGCCATATAGAACAGGCCCTGCGAGCTGGTAGCGGTATACGAGCGCACGCCTGTTGCCTCGGCGCCCAGCACCACTGACGCCGCAGAATGCTCGCTCTCGACGTTCACGAACTGGGCGTTCAAGTGCCCGTCGGCAACCATCTGCGCCAGCTCTTCGACGATATGCGTCTGGGGCGTGATCGGGTAGGCGGAGATAACGCCCGGCCGGCAGAGCTTGACTGCCTTTGCCACTGCCATCGAACCTTCAAGAAATTCTTTCATCTTGTTTGCCTTTCTCGATTATTTCGTTTTTTCGGCTGTCTCTTCCTTGACCATCTCTATGTCTTTTTTCGGGCAGACCACGGCGCAGAGCCCGCAGCCTTTGCAATAGGACATGTCCACTTCAAACGCGTTCTTTTCGGTCTCGGTGATGCAGGACTCCGGGCACACTGAAACGCAGAGCTTGCACCCCGCGCAGTTCTTCTTCAGGAAATTCGGCCGGGATTCCATGCGCCAGGAACCGGTCTTGTTTTTGCGGCTTGAGCCAGGCTTGCAGATAAGCGGTCCGAACATGTGATTATCTCCTTTATCGTAGGGACTGTCCCCTATCGTAGGGACTGTCCCCGCCCTGGCAGGGATCCTGCGCCTCGGAAAGGGGACTGTCCCTTAATACTCTATCTTTTCAAACTCTTCACAAATTCAAATCCCTGCTTGATGGCTTCGATGTTGCCTTCAAGCGCCTTGCCGCTGAACCGCTGCTTGACTGCGGCGTTGAGCGATTCGACGTCCAGTTCATTCGTGGCTGCCGAAAAAGCCCCCAGCAGCGCGGTGTTGCCCAGCGGCCTGCCGATGGTCTTGAGAGCGATCTCATTAGCCGGCACCACGAACAGCTTCTGCTTTGCCTTTAATTTAGGTATCTCCACGCCCTCGCGCTGGTTCACGATGGCAATGCCGTCCTCTTTGAGGCCGGCAAAACAGTTGAAGCCGCGCAAAAGCGAGGCGTCCACGATGATGACATAATCCGGCTCATAGATCTGGCTGCGCAAACGCACCGGCTTTGCGTCCACCCGCACAAAGGCGTTCATGGGAGCGCCCATGCGCGCGGCGCCGAAGTTGGGGAATGCGTACGGGTACATCCCTTTGGAAAAATAGGCATAGCCCAGGATGGCTGCGGTGGTAATGGCGCCCTGACCTGCGCGCGCGTGTATCCTTATCTCTTTCATCAAGAACTCCTTGCTTGGATAGGGGTTTATCGTGAAAAAAACATCCCTATATTATTACTTTCACCCCTGCTTGTCAAATACTATCTTTCCCCTCCACAACCCCCGGGGTTGAACCCCGGGGGTTGTGGAATAGTTAGCCTTTCAGGGCAACGGAAAGCCGTCCCAGGGTGCCGAAAATCTTCTCCGTAGTCCTGACATCAAGGCTGCCGCAGCCGCAGGCGGGGCTGACCAACAACTGCTGGCGCACCAGCTTCTCGTCAACTCCCTTTCTCACCATGGCTGCCAGCGCCTCATCAAGCCTTTTCTTCAAGACATCGGGCGTGATCGCATCGCTGTACTCCTGGGTGGGCACCATACCCCAGCACAAAATCCCGCCGCGCTTGAGGAACTTCTTCAGATCATCCGCGTAGAGCACCAGCCTGTCCCAGAACTCAAAGGCATCAAAACTGATCAGGCCGATGGATTCCACTTCCGTGAATATTGACCAATCGGTATTCCCGCAGCAGTGCACGCCCACCGTGACCTGGTCCGACTGCAGGTCTTTGGTGAGCTCCGTAAGGTTCTTGATCACCGTATCCCTGCTCAGGGGCGTGAACGCCGAGCCAAAACAGCTCAAATACGGCTCGTCCACGAACACGATCAAAGGTTTCTTGAACTCCTCGAACAAACGGATCTGCCAGAGCGCCTTCATGGCCAGGCCCTTGATGACCGCCTCCATGAAGATCTCGTCGTGGATAAGCGCCACGCCCGCCTTGTCATTGACGCTGGCGGCAACCGTGAACGGCCCGGTGATCTGGCACTTGACGGCCTCGATGCCTGCGCAGCCCTTGTCTTTGAGCCTCCGAAGGAAACTGTACAGCCCTGCGGCGTAGTCGCGGCTTATGGCGAACTTCTGCGTCTCTCCGGCGATGATGCGGCCGTAGAATACCTCCAGCTCCCGGTCCTTTTCCCGTTCGTCGAAGAACATACCGTCCGCGGTCGCCCGTATGCAGGGTAAACCCTCGCTGAACTGCGCCACCATGCCCTCGCGCAGATCGCGCTTGGGCAGCTGCGGCCAGAACGGGACCTGCGGCAGGTTTTTCAGGACAAAGTCCGTTGCCTGGTCTGCGTCGTGGAACGGGAGGCTTCCGATGCCTGTTGCCAGTCCTTTGATATTCATAGGTCTATAACGAAAGGTCCTTGACGATATGTTTGAACGCTTCCTCGAAATCGAACACGTTCTCGAAGTCCGCGAGCCTGTCCTGGTCCGTCTTTGAAAGCAGCTGCTGCTCTATCATATTGAAGACGATATTGCCGAAATCCGCGGTGTTTGAAACGCCCCAGTGCTTGAGCACGGTCTTTGCCATCGGCCCGTATTCCTTGAGCGCGAAATCCCGGATGCCGTCCAGGAGCTGCCTGCCCGAGACATGCCCCTCGATCTTCAGCTTCTTCTGGGTATGCTCCAGCGCCTGCATCACGAACTCATAGCAGTCCGGCTTGTAGCGCGGGTCGCGGCCAAAGATCTGTTCCACGACCTGGTAGAAATCTTTCTGTGCTTCCATGTATGTTGCTCCCCTTAATCCTGCCCGGGCAATTTTATGCCGGTGACTTCCCGCATCTTTTGCGCGGCGACTTCCTGGGACCGCTTGACCGCCCTGCTCATCGCGTCTTTTAAAGCCGCCTCGAGCCGGGCCTTGTCTATCTCCTGCGGCCGGCTCCCCAGCTCCAGCGCCTGTATCTCCTGCGATCCGTTCATGGTGATGGTCACCAGTCCGTCTGCGCTGGCGACGGAAAACGTGGTCCTGCCCAGCTGTTCCTTAACCTCCTTGAGCTTTTTCTGCACGTCCATGAAATTCTTCAGTTGGTCGAACATACGCTCCCTTTCTAAAACCCGAGATTTTCTCCGATGAGGATGACCGTCATCCTCCCTGCCGCGACCTCTGCCTCTATCACCAGCACCTGGCAGCACATGCGCACGTATTCCGGCGCCAGGCACTCCGCGTTCTTGCACACCCCTGCCCGGAGACACGGCGTGTCCCACTTCAGCCGCTTGCAGTTCAAGGGCGTCGCGTAATTGCGCGCCCGCTCCATCGCCTTCTCCAGATTAGGCGTTATCTTGTTCAACCCCGCCACCACGATGACGTGTTTTGCGTCGGCGATGCCCGCGATGCGGTGGCCCCAGGCGCTGAAAAAAACCATCTCGCCGTTCTGCGAAATGGCATTGGCGCTGGTCAGGAAATAATCCGCCTGCGCGCCCAGCCTCCTCGTGCGCATGCTTTCATCGCGGCTCAAATTCTGGTCGTACTGGTCAAAGACCTTATTGCCGCGCGACTGGAGCATCTCGATGACCTCCAGCTCCTCGAGCGTCTGCGAGCCGCTGAAACCCACGCTTGCCTCCTGCGGGATCAGGTCGAGGATGAGCCGGTGCGCCTGGTCCTTGTCCTGGCAGAAGATGCCTTCGATGTTCCGTTTTTTCCAGTTCCTGATCAGCGGTCCGACTTTTTCCTGCATGGCGACAACCTCCGTACTAATTGTTGTGTGCCGATAAAACGCACGCCTTTTTTGCGCAGCAACGCCAGCGCTGCCTCCCCGCTTGCGCGCGCTACCGCCCTGGTCGCGTCCTGTACCAGGTACGTCTCGATCCCCAGTCTTCTTAAACCCAGGCACGCGGACTTCACGCAGTAATCGAGGGCGACGCCGTAGACGTACGCCGTATCAAAACCTCTCAGGGTTCGCGCGGCCTTTGCAGCGCTGAACATATCGAAGGCGGCTTTGGAAATAATTACCTGACGGGTGCGCCCGGCTTTTGTCGCGGCGATCTTGCGATGTCCCCTGCTTGCCGGCAAACAGTGCGCAGGGAACATTTTGAATTCCGGGTCGTTTGCGCGGTGCGTGTCCATGGACGAGACGATCGGGATGCGGCAGCGATCAGCCAGTGCGGTCAGCCTTTTCAGCCGCGCCACGATCAAGCGCGCGCCCTTGACATACAGCGCGCCCTTCGGGCTCATGAAATCATACTGCGTATCCACGTCCATGAACACAATGCGTTTCATCTATTGCCTCTTTGCCAGCCGGCTCTTCAGGCGGCCGGTCAATGCCGCAAGCTTTGCGCCGGTGGAAATCTTATAACTCTGCTTTTTGGGCACCCGGATATCTTTCAGCTTCTGCGGCAGGCCCTCCAGCTCTTTTTTTGCATGCTGCCTGATTTCCTCGAGCGAGGGAAGCGAATAAACGCATTTGCCGCGCTCTATCACCTTGCGCAGCAGCGGCTCTCCTTTTGCCTTTTCGTCCTCAAGCCCTATGACGTCGCTGGTCATCGTGCCGCCGGCGTCCCGGTTCCTGAAAACCTGCTTTCTCCCCGGCAGGGTGACCTTTGCAGCGCTGAGCTTCATCGTCGGCAAAAGCTCCCCGTTGGCCTGCGATACCTCTACCAGCTTGTAGATCGCGTCCAGCGCAGGGGCGTCAAAGCTGGTGCCCATCTGCGTGCCCACGCCAAAGGAGTCCACGCAGGCGCCCTGCTTCAACAGTTCCTCTATCGCGAACTCGTCGAGGTTGCCGCTGGCCACGACCTTGACCTGCGTAAGCCCTGCGGCGTCGAACATCCTGCGCGCCAGCTTAGAGAGCGCCGGGATATCGCCGCTGTCTATGCGCACGCCCGCAAGCCGGTGCCCTGCCTGCGCGAGCGCAAGCCCAGCCTTTACGGCGTTGGCAAGCCCTTTGCGCGTGTCATAGGTATCGACCAGCAGGACCGAGGTATCCGCAAACGTCCTGGTGTATGCCTGGAAACTCTCCAGCTCGTTGGCAAACGACATCACGAACGAATGCGCCATGGTCCCTGCCACCGGCATGCCGTACACTTTGCCTGCCAGGACATTGGAAGTACCCGCGCACCCTGCGATGTACGACGAGCGCGCCACGCTCAATGCCGCAGCCGGGCCGTGCGTCCTGCGCAGCGAGAAATCAAAGACCGGGCGGCCTTTTGCCGCCAGCACCACCCGCGCGGCTTTTGAGGCGATCATGGTCTGCAGGTTTATGGTGGACAAAAGGAAACTCTCCACCAGCTGCGCCTCGATGACCGGCGCAGTCACGCGGATCACCGGCTCATTGGGAAAGAACACCGTGCCTTCGGGCATGGCCCAGATGTCCCCGGTGAACGAAAGCCGCGAAAGATGCCCGAGGAATTCCTCGCTGAACATCCTGCGGCTGCGCAAATACTCGATATCATCCGGTTGAAAGCACAATCCCTGCACGAACGAGATAACATCCTCCAGCCCCGCGCACAGCAGGAACGACCGGTTGGCCGGCAGTTCGCGCACGAACAGCTCGAACGTGGCCACGGTATCCGGCTTATAGCGCCGGTAACACTCTGCCATCGTCAACTCATACAGATCGACCAGTAACGAACGCTGCTCGCTCATCGCTCTTTTGCCAGCTCCAGGGCCTCGTCGTGCGGAAAACGGTTGGCCGTCGAGCGTATAACTCCTTTTTTATCTATCAACACGTACGCCGGCACGCCCATCACGTCGTAAAGGTCGGCTATGGCAGAGTCTTCGTCGAGGAACACGGGGTACGTCAGGCTGTAGTTCTTCACCAGCCGCGCGGCCTTTGACGCCGCCTCACCCACGTTGATGGCCATGACCTCGATGCCTTCCTGTCGGTACGTCGTGATATCAGTGTTCATCTTCTTGAGGTCCCTGAGGCAGTACGGGCACCAGGTCGTCCAGAAGAACAGCACCACCGGCTTCTTGTCCCTGAAACCGGAAAGCCGTATTGTGTTCTGCTCCAGGTCAGCGGTCTTGAAATCCGGCGCGACCTGCTGCTTCAGGGCCGGCACAGGGCTTGCCCCGGTCGCGACCATGCACCATGCTCCTATGACAAGCGCTGCGAGTAATCGATTTTTCATCGTATCATTCTCCCTATGCTGGCGCCGATAAAATAAACGCCGATGACCACCAGGATCGTCGCTGCTGTCCGCTCCACGTACATCATCCACTTTCCCGAGCGGGGCAAATGCAGTAACACTGTGCCCAGCGTCCCCACCAAAATGAGCGTCAGGCCCATGCCGTAAGCAAAGACCAAGAGCAGCGTGGTGCCGTAGAAAATATTGCGGGTCGTGGCCAGGTATACCAGTATCGCCCCTAATGCCGGAGCCACGCAGGGCGACGCCACCAGCCCGGAGACCGCGCCCAGCAGGAATATCGAGAAAAGCCCGGTCACCTTGATCCGGGTCAAAAGCTTGACCCGGGGGAAGTACACGTCCAGGACCTTGAACATGGACAGGCCAAACAGGACAAAGACCGCGCCCACGATTGCCTGCGTGGCCGGATGCGCTGCTATCGTGCCGAACATCCTGCCGGTAAGCGTGGCGATCAGGCCCAGCGCAGAATAGGTAACGGCAAGGCCGGTGACATAGACAAAGCTGTGCCCCAGGCCTCGAAGATGCGAACCCTTGGCGCTGGTGCCGATGTACCCGGCAGTGACCGGGATCAAAGGATACACGCAGGGCGTAAAACTCAGCATCACGCCCCCGAAAAAGACGAACACGTAATCCGGCCAGTTACCTGACAGATGCATCGATCCACTCCAGATATTCCTTGTTGCCGGCAACGATAGGCACGGCGATTATTTCAGGCACGGTATAGCTATGCAGCGAGCGCACTGCCTTGACCAGCGCGGTAAATTTCGGCTTGCGGGTCTTTGCCACCAGCAGCGCTTCTTCGGCAGTGTCGATCTTCCCCTTCCACCAGAACAGGGACTCGACTGTATCGACGATGTTCACGCACGCCGCCAGTTTGCGTTTGAGCAAGGCCTGCGCGATGCGTTTGGCTTGTTTTTTCCCGGGGGCAGTGATAAAAACGACGATGTACATGCGGCTCCCTGACCTCAGGCGATCTTTTTGACCAGCGCGGCAACGCGCGCTCCGCGGCGCTGGCATTCCTTTGTCGCGCGCGCGTCAGGCGAGCCGAGCGCGACCGGGCCGTAGTGGTCTCCCTGGGGATCGCCTTGCAGTATCATACCATGAATGAGCATGGCGTTCAAGATATCAAGGACCGTGGTCTCGTTGCCGCCCGCGGTGTTGGCGCTGGAAGCGAATGCCGCGCCGACCTTGCCGTCCAGCTTGCCGTGGAACCTGACCGACTCGTCGAAAAGCTTCTTGAGCTGGAAGGCCATGGTGCCGTAGTAGGTCGGCGAGCCTGCGATGATGCCGTCGTACTCCAGCAGCTCCTTTGCGCTGACGTCCGCGACGTCCTTGACCGCGACGTCCACGCCCTCTTTCTTGACGCCCTCGCCTATCAACTCCGCCATCTTCTTGGTGTTCCCCGTCTGCGAGTAATAGATCACGATGACTTTCGCCATACCTTCCTCCTGGAGTTAAACCCCGGGGGCATTACCCGCCCGGGTAATAATCGGTAATTCCCCCGGGGTTGCCTTTAACGGTTAAATCCACAGCTTCTGCGTATCCTTCAGTTTGAGCGGGTCCTGTCTTGCGAACGCTCAGGGTTTTCCGCGTGCTGGAATTTTTTGCCGCCTGCTCACGCCATCGCCCGCAAAATCAACTGACAAGATGGTGAAATGTTGATTCTCGCGGCCGGTTTTTAAGGGATGGCTTGATGGGGTCGAGCACACCACCAACGGTGCGCGCAGACCCCATCAAGACAAGGCTCCCTTAAAAACCGACACTCAAGCCAAAAGTTTCACCAGCTCCGGCAGGACCTTGCCTGCCTCGCCGTATATCGCGTGATCGCACAGGGCCGACATTGCCGACGGCTCCCGGTTTATCTCGACCAGCGTCGCGCCTTTGTCTTTGGCGTACTGCGGTAGCGACGCCGCAGGGTACATCACCAGCGAACTGCCCACCACCAGGAGCGTCTTGCAGGAATCGATCGCCTGGTACGCCCTGCGCATGGCGTCTTCAGGCAGCATCTCGCCGAAGAGCACGATATCTATCCTGAACCTCGCCCCGCATTTCGGGCAGCGCGGGCAGTAGCGGCTCATCACCCGCAGGAGCTGCTGCGACGAGGTCTTCTTGCGCTCAAAGAGCTTGAGCATCTCTCTGACGCGGTCTTTTTCCAGCTTCAGCGTTTCCGAACATCCCTGGCAGCGGATGCGCAGGGCATTGCCGTGCAGTTCTATCACGCTGCGCACCCCTGACTGCTGGTGCAGGTCGTCGATGTTCTGGGTGATCACCGTGTCAACGAGCCCTGCCTTTTCCAGGTACGACAGGGCGAGGTGCGCGGGGTTCGGCCGCGCGTCCAGGAACACCGCGTAAAATTCCCTGATAAAATTCACGAACTTCCCCGGGTCCCGGTGCAGCAGCGAAACAAGCCCCGGCGTGTTGCCGTAGACCTCCGGACTATACGTCTCCCACAATCCGCCTTTTCCGCGGAACGCCGGTATTCCCGACTCGCAGGAAATCCCTGCGCCGGTCAGGCAGGCCACGCGGCCTTTGGACAGGACCCTGCCCACTTTCTCAAACGCCGGGTCAAGAGCTCTTTCGTTTTTCTTAACCATAGTCTTTCCTGCCGAACTCAAACAGCTTGAGCAGCATAATGCCGGCAAAAAATCCGGCAATGTGCGCGAACCACGCTACCCCGCCCTGGCTGCCGGCGCTTTGCTCCATGGCAAACTGCATGGAGCCGTTCAAGACCTGCAGCCCTATCCAGATCAACAAAAACCACTTGGCCTCGATCCTCACCACCCGTATGAAGTAAAAAAGCGGGACCAGCGTCACTATCCTCGCCCGCGGGTACAAGAGCAGATACGCCCCCAGCACGCCCGAGATCGCGCCGCTGGCGCCGATGGTGGGTACGTGAGAGCCGGGCGATACAACGACATGGCCGAAGGCGGCCGCGAGCCCGCAGAGCAGATAAAAAAAGAGGAACCTGACGTGGCCCAGCCGGTCCTCGATGTTATTGCCGAAGATCCAGAGGTAGAGCATGTTGCCGGCGATATGCATGATGCTGCCGTGGAAAAACAGCGACGTGAGCAGCGTCCGGTAATTACGCAGATGCGCGATATCGTACGGGATGACGCCGAAAGCATTGATCGCGTCCTTGAGCCCCTCACCGAGCGAGAGCTCGTACGCAAAGACCAGCGCATTGACGGCGATGATCGCTATGGTCACAAACGGGACTGTCCTGGTCGGGTTTTCGTCACGGAGAGGGATCATCTCAACATCACCACTGACATCATCCTGCCGCACGCCTGCCCGTCTTTGCGGTACGAAAAATATTCGTCCGGGCAACAGGCTGTGCAGATCCCGCTGTCTGCGATGCGCTCCGGCGCAAGCCCTGCGCGCTCCAGCTGGCTGCGGTTGGCGCCGACAAGGTCGAAAAAGAGTTTTCCGTTTTCTTCGCGCGTCCGGCCGGGAAATATTTCCGCAAACTCCCGGCTCACCTCATAACAGCACTGCCTGATCGCCGGGCCAAAGCAGGCGTGCAACCTGGCAGGCCGGGAACCGAATTCATCCTGCATGCGCCTGACGGTCTTGAACGCTATCCTGCCTGCGGTGCTGCGCCAGCCGGCATGGACCAGCCCTGCGCTGTGCGTGATCGGGTCGTAGAGGAATATGGGGAGGCAGTCTGCGGTAAAAACGGCAAGCGGCACCGCCCGCTCATCGGTGATCAGGGCGTCGCACGCCGGTATCGCGGATTCGACATCGAGCGCTCCCCTGCCGGCCTCAATACCCATGACCCGGTACACCCGGTCGCCGTGGACCTGCCGAGCGCAGACGAGCCGGCGATGGTCGATGCCCAGCCCCCGCAGGAAATTCGCGCGCTGCGTCAGCGAGCCCCCGGTATCGCCGTGGGAAAGCGACATATTCCCGTGAGCGCGGTTTGAGTATGCGGCCGCGATGTTCGCGTCGGGGATACGCTCGAATACGGAAAGAGTCTTACTGCTTTCGGCTTGATGAAGCGGCATCATGAATACGGACTACCTTGTTCCTGCTCGCCGGGCCTGCGATGATCTCCACCTGGTATTTCTTTACCTTGAAGTATTCTGCCAGGACCTCGACCAGCTGTTCATTGGCCTGGTTGTCCTGAGCCGGCCGGGTCAGGTGGACTTTTAAGCCCTGTGCTGCCTGCTCCACTTTGATCCGGCTTGACTTCGGGGCTACCCTGACCTCGATAATCTTCATTGGGAAGCGGCATGGTACGCGTCAATGATGCTGTACACGGCCAGGACTGCGACGGCGGCCGTTGACAGGACAAAGACGACGACGCCTTTTGCCAGGAGCGCCGAAAAGAGCATGTTGTTGAGCACGCAAAACCCGACGAGCACTGCGCTGATTACGACCACCAGGAGGCAGGCCAGCGAAAGCGCCATGATCAGCAGGGCCTTGAGGATTTCGCCGTTATAGAGCTGCCCCAGCCCGTTGAAAAAAAACGACAGCACTGCCGCCACACCCGGATGGTTCCTCCTTCGCGTTTCCATGGCACCCCCCTAAGGTTTAAGGCTCTATCTGCTTTTTGTCCTGGATGGAGACCAGCTTGTCGGAAAACCGGTCGAGCCTGCGCTGGCTGTCTTCGTACTTGGTATTGGCGTTCTGGATGTGCTTGCCCACCAGCTCGAAGTCTTCGCGGAACTTCTGCATCTCGATGGAAAGCATGCTCAGGTTCTTGAGGATCTGCTTGGCGTTCTCTTCGATCTTAAAGCCTTTCAGGCCCAGGCAGATGACCTGCAGATAGGCGTAGAAGGTGTTCGGTGAGACCGGGATGACGTGGCGCTGGATGCAGTAGGAGAACAGGTCCTCGTTGATGGTCACTTCGTAATAGACGTTTTCCGCCGGGATGTACATCAGGGCGAAATCATAGGTGTTCTCGGCGGGAAGGATGTATTTGGAGGCAATCTCGTCCACGCGGTTCTTGATGTCCTGGGCGAACTTTTTGCGAAACGTCTGCTTCTGGGCCTCGTCCGTGGTCTCTGCCATCTTCACGAAATTCTCCAGGCTGAACTTGGCGTCCACCGGCACCAGCCGCTCGCCGAGCACGATCACCGCATCCACTGCCTCGCCGGTCTTAAAGCGGTGCTGGGTGCGGAAATGGCCCTTGGGCAGGACCTGGTCCAGGAGGTTCTCGAGCATGGTCTCGCCGATCTGGCCCCGAAGTTTTGGCGCGCGCAAAAGCTCCTGGAGGCTGGCGATGTCCTTGGAGATGTCGATGATCTGACGGTTGGATTCCTGGAGGCTGCCCAGCGCCTTTTGCACGCTGCCGAAGATGCTGGTGGCATTGCCCAGGCTCTGCGAGATCGAGGAATTGGCGCTCTGCAGGCACTGGTTCATGCTGTCCAGCCGCTGGCCGAGCTGCGCGGACAGTTTCAGGACCGCAATGATGAGGATGGCGGAAAGAACGAGGAATAAACTAGCGGCTATGACTGCTATCATTCTCTTTCCCTTGAACTCGTAGCTCGTTGAGCTCGTAGGGACAGTCCCTGTCGACAGGGACTGTCCCCGCCCTGCAACAGATCTTGCGCCCCGGAAAGGGGACTGTCCCTAAAGTACTTGATTATTATACCATTGAAACCGCGCTTGTTAAAGCAGATAATCCTTCTTGATGCGGGTGACGCTGTTGAAGATATTGGTCTTGAGCTCCGGGCAGGTCTTTTCCAGCTCCCTGATGATC
>JAQTMD010000028.1 GCA_028714595.1 Candidatus Omnitrophota bacterium | reverse complement strand
AGGGTGATCATGTTCGGGTTGACAAAAGCCTTTTTCTCTCCGAAAAAGATGTTGGAGACCGGCGCAACGCCTGCTTCGGGCAGGCCGAAGATGTCCCTTTTCTCGACCTCGGCCTTCAATGCCTCCAACAGGGCCTTCTTGTCGACCTTGCCGGCGAAATTGACCCTGATCGCCATCGTGATACCGCGGGAGATCGGAGCCAGATACTTCAAAGGCGTGCTCATATTTACAGTTGCGAGCTCTGGACGGGCCTTTAACGCCTTTTCCAGGTCAATGTCTTTCTCCTGGACTATCTGCTCGCTGGTCTGCGTCTTATACGTAGAGGTCATCCCGCCGCGAGATGATTCTATGCTCGTGATGCCCAGCGAAAGCACCTTTCCCGCTCTCGACAATACGTCCACCGCAGAAGCGGCAACCGCTTCTTTGACGGCCCCTACGCGTATGACTTCCGCCGACAAAGCGTCTTTCTCGTCAGCCGCTCCGGGGATGAACGTGGCTGCTGCTGTTTTTTTCGGCGCCTGGTCGACGACCACGCGGATATTCTTCTCGGTCAAAGCCCTGATACCTGCGTCGCCGATCTCGTTTATCATCTCGGAATCGATGTAGACAACATCCGGCGCCAGCGCGTCAAGCCGTAATCCCTTGATGATGCCGTCTTCCTTCTTAAAATCCTTCTTGCCGTTGAAAACCCTGAATGCCTCATCCTGGAAACCCAGGTGCAATAATTGACCTCCCGCTATCAAATCCCTGGCTCCGGGGATGGGCTGCAACTGACTTTCCCTGATAATGAACGGGAAGTACTCCGCCCCGGAGAATTTAGTGGTAACGACGCCGACCACCTCGGCCTGTTCGACCTGTTCGACTAGGAAGATCCTCGTCAGGGCGCGCGCGTCAGGGGACGACCCGATGATCAGCACGCGCTTCTTTGCCACTTCTGGGTTATACTCTTTGATCAGCCTGCTTCGAAAGGCTAATCGCTGCGCAACCTCTACCGTATGAGCCGGATCTTCGTCGATGAGCGTATAGTCCAGGTACGCCGCCAGCGCGGGATTTTTCCGTATCTCGTCGATGACATCCTTGCGCGCTTTGGGGTCGTCAAGACTCCTGCCAAGCCTGGACACAAGCTCCTCTGCCTTTGGCGCGGTCTTGGCCATCAATGCGTTTATCTCCTCGACCGTCCTGCGGGCATCTCCGAACGCCGTAGGATTGACGCCGATAACCAGCCTGCTGAAGGTAAAATCGTTGGTCAGAAGCAGATCCTGCAACTCTTCGAGCAACGTAGCCCCTGTTTTCCAGCTTTCCGCCTTCAGGTTGACGCCGATATTGAACGTTTTGCCTTTTGTCGCTTCCGCACTGGAGATTTCGTTACAGGCATCGATAATCTCTTTCAGTGACTTTGCCACTTTTCCTGCGGTCCCGATCAACCAGCCGCTGACATACTTGGATGCGCCGATCTTTCTTACCAGTTCTGCGTCCGTGCCTGCGCCGTAATCAACGGGTATCTCGTGACCCAGGACTTTCACTGCCAGATCTTCCATAATGTACTGATTTATATCGAGCGCCTGGTCGAGCTGCCAGTCCTTTATTTCGCCGGTCTTGCCGATCAGGGTACGCGCCTCGTTCGCTACCCGGAAGTTGTATTTTTCCAGCAACTTCAGGTCGATGGAATCGCCTTCCTTATAACCCAGGATTATCCTGCTGAAATCCTCGTTCACTATCCGTTTCGCTTCTTCCTGCCCCGCAGCCAGGTCTTCGGCGTCAGCATCCTTGCCGGGTTTCTTCATAACGCGGTTGCGTTCTGCCTGGGTCTCTCCGACGCAGAGGACGATCTGCTTCAGGGGATTAAAACCGAATTTCTTTTCGAACTCCTCGGCGGTCTTAAGTAATTCCCTGAATTTCACGTGCTGGATCTGATTGGTAAGCTGTCTCGTCACTGTAGCGATTCTTTCATCGCGCTCTTTCTCGCTCAGGCGGTAATAGTCTTTCACAAACTCGCGGAACCACGGAGCCGTAACGGCGATATCATCCTTGCTCAGCCCTTCCATCTCAAGAGCCGGATCCCAGATTTCTTCCCTCACCAAAGCCCCCGAAGCTCCAAAGGCCGCTATAACGCTTTTGATCATTATCTTCATCCGCAATTCTATTTGCGCCCGTTCTTCGGAATGGTTGATGTAAATGACCTGGGCGAGGGCTTTTATTATATTGGCAATATCAATAAACCCGGTTGCCTTGCCTAAACGAAGCGAGAAGGTATTGACCCCGATCCACGCCTCCTTAAACATGCCTGTCCCGCCATCCTGCCGTGTCTGTGCATCAAGGTCCTTTTCCATGGAAGAAAGCGTCGTTCGTCCGCCGTCGGTCAAGGGCGAGGGCGTCCGCAAAGCGAAGCTCCTCATCGGCGCACCGGTAAGGACAAACTGAACGATGACTACGATCGCGATTGCCCGTCTGAAGACTGTGTTTTTCCCGAACATCGTGCTTCCTCCTTGTTTACGCCGCGTGAGTCCTCACGCGGGCCTGTATTGATGATTTAAATATCCGTAACGGTTTCTTCGAATGCAATCTGGTAGCGCGCGACTTCTTCCTTCACGGAGACCAGCGGCATGTCAAAGAATTCAGTCTTCAGATCATTAAGCCGCTTCAGCTCCGCGTCGGTCACCTGCTTTCCTTTGAAATATGCCTTCGCCAGACTCTGGTAGAGGGCGGTGATTTTACCGCCGTAGATGGACGCCAGGGCGCGGGCAAAGACAAGCTCCATGGCATTGACCGTATTCGATTCTTTTGCTTTGGGGCTGCGCAGCACCAGCATGTTCACGCCGGAGTACTTGGCCATGTCGATCTCGCCTTCCTGGCCGATGACCGCGATCCGCTCGCGCGCGAAACCGGTGCTTACAAGTTCAGCGATGACGTTCTCTAGATTATTCTGAATGACTGCGGCAAGGTCGGTTACGCCCATCAATTCCAGCGCCACCGTCTCCGTGCCCTTTTCGCTCCAGACGACCACGCGTAATTTCAGCTCCCTGTTCTTCAAGGCCCTCAGGATGGCGACGGTCCCGGCGTTGCGCAGCACTGCCTTTGCGCTTATCACCAGGGCTCCGTCGACAATCTCGACGGCACTGAGGGCGTCGACAAAAGCCTCGAAATCGCCGGGGAGCGCCTTGTTGAGCTTGGCCCCGGACATGTCGAGGCTGTAGCGGGGCAGCGTCTCCCTGATGCGGTCATTTTCCGGGCTTTGCTTTCCGGCTTCAAGCTCGAAATATCTGCGCAGGGCCACATAGGTGAGCTCGCGTTCTTCCGCTGATTTTCGCACGTCCCTGACAAAATCGATGTCCCTCGCGAGGACCTGGCTGTCCCGGTAGAGGTCGACCAGATACGGGTCGAGCCGCTGGCGGATGAACGCCGTGAATTCCTTGTTGTCGCAATTCTTTCCGTGGCTTTCCAGGTACTCCATGGCCTCTTTGACCGTAATAAGCCCTGCCTGCAGGGCAACGATGTATTCCTTATTGCCGACGATGATCTTCGCGGTCAACTCTTCGATGCGGCAGCACTGTTCCAATCCGCCCACGTAAACAGGCTCGGCCTCAATGTTAAGGTCGTCAAAGAAACTTTTGATAAATGCAAGGTCGCAGGTCTTTTCATCTCCTGCTATCGCTACCTGTATCTTCAACCGGATACTGGGATCGGACATCTGCTCTGCCGGCAGGTTCGGTATGCCCCAGGACTCTACCACGTTGAAAGCGCCCTTCTGCCTGAGCCAGTCTTGCGTGGCTTCTGCATACGAGTTGTACCGCTCCAAGACCTTGCCCTCTTTGTCCCAGGTCTTTGCCGGCGGCACATAGGTCAGCTTTTTGTCGATGCGCTCGAAAACAGTGGCTACGGAAATGACTTTTGCGTCTTTCTTCAAATACCGTGCCTGCTCCAAGACCTGTTCGCGCAAGGGACTGGTCACGACTTTTTCTTTGGTGCCGTCCTCATTCGTGATCTCCACGACCCTCTCTTTTCCGGGGAGGGTAAAGAAAACATAATCGCCTATCTGCGCCGCGTCTCTGTTCGTCAGCACTCCGGCGGCAGGATCAGGACTGCGGGAACCGATATAAACTTTTTTCCCCATCTTTATCAGCCTGTCTGCCAGGGCTTTTCCCATATCGCCGGTGCCGCCGATAAAAACAGCCACCCAGCCGCCGTCCTTGGCCATGCGGGTCTTGGCCCGCGCCTGCTCATTTTCGTCTCTCGCAGCAATCCAACCATCCCTGTCCCTTAAGTTCCCTTCGGTATCCGCGAAAGTCAGGCGGATAAGCTTCGAGTCAAAAAGCCCCTTGCGTGCGGCTTCGTACAGCCTCCGTACATACTCCGCTATCGAAAAGGGAACCCTGTCTTCGAATGGATACGACTTGAAATCCATGAACACATGAACGGGCCGCTTTACTTCCATTGCTGCAATGGCTCCGGTGACTTCAGTGAGCACTTTCAGCAGGCCGTCAAAGGTCAACCCCGCCGAAGCGAATAATATGCCGTGGCAAAGCCATTTCCCGTCCGGGCTTTTCAGCGTAAGGGGCTCCCTGGGCTCGCTGGTAACCGCGTACAATTGGAGGGACTCTCCCCAGATTTTATCCAGATCAGGGAAGGATTTGTTATTTTCTTGAAACCATTCATATATTTTCTCGTGCGCCCTCCTGGTAGCTTCTATTTTGCTCATTTTGGGCTCTGAGCTGATTTCCTCCGTATTCTTGGCCAGCTCAAAGGCGACTGCCAGGGAGATCGTGCCGCCGGCCAACATCTGGGAAGTCTTTATCTTGGCTGTCTTCTTGTCTTTCAGCACCCCCGGCAAGATCGTCAGGACATCGTATATCTGGTCGTCGAGCGAAATCAGCGGGTCTTTCTCCCCTTGCGGCCGGCCGCTGCCGGCTACCAGGATCACCTTCTTTTTCAATCCCTGCTTGGCTGCTGTCGTGTAAATCTTTTCCAAACGCTCCCGCGCCCTCCCGAGATAAATCTCTATTGCCCTGTCTCGGGACACGCCGTGTTGTGCCATCTCCTGGATGAACTCCCTCAATTGTTGCGGATGGACCAGGATTACCTCTTCGACAGCCGTTCTCATCGGGGAATGGCGCGACATCCAATGATCGATGAGCGGCCCGGTGGCGAGGGAAAGCTTGCTTCTGATCGCAGCACCCTCCAAGGCAAGCGTGAACAGAAATTCTTCTGCGCCGCCGTCGGCATTCCGCCTGACCAGTTCGCTCGTGATCTCTCTGGCGGTGCCGCCGTCCCTGGCGTCCTTAGTGCGCAGGTTGTCCGCAGCCAGCGCGCTGCCTGCCTGGTTGAGCATGAGGCAGGCGCAGAGCGCCAGGCTTACGACTGATCGTGTAAACGCATTCCCGTGTATCATCTTCTCCGTGCGGTTTATAGGTTCGGATGCAGCGCGTCGACTTCCGTCTGATACGCTTCAACCTCTTCGGCTTCGTCGTCGCTAACCGACACAAGCGGCATATCGATGACCTGCTTGGCCAGCGTATCGTCCGTGGCCAGGCTCTTGGCTGCCTCAGAGCTCATGCGATCGCGATCGACGTGCGCCTTAAGCACCGACTTGAATCCATCTATTATTTTGTCATCATCAGGCATGATCGAAGCCACGGCAAGGCTGACGATAGCAGTCGGGCTGTTGCCGAGCTTCACTTCCGCGCCCTTTAACACCGGCTTCTGCACGTATACCACCTTGAGCTTCGGATTATCCTTGAAGAACTTCTTGGCGTCCTTGCCGTATTCCTTCTTTATATTCATAAGGTCTTCGTCCGTGACGACCAGCACGACGCGACCTTCCTGGATAAGCGTCTTGGTGTCTTTTGCAGAGAGTATCGCATCGAGGTTTGCTTCCCGCTCATGGGCGTCGACGCGCATGTCCTTGATGGCTTGCAATTCGTCAGCGCCTGAACCCCAGACCGCGATCCTCACGCCGTTGCTCGGCACGTTAAACGTCTCTTCCACCGCGCTGATAAGGCCCGGGGTCTCAAAGAACGTATGGGCTCCGAACACAATTTCTCCGCGGGCGGAATGCTCGAGCGCTTTCATGAGGTCCTCGTATCCGGTCTCCGTCCTCTTGAAGGCGCTGGCATCAAGGATCACTATGTTTCCGCCGTCGGCAAGCACTCCTTCCGGCTGAGTAAAGCTGACCAGCGGAATGCCCCTTTGCTCGGCGGTCGTGGTCCAGATCTTCCGGGCATTAACCAGAGCGCGCTGTCTTATATCTAACGGTATCTTGACGTAGGGGCTACCCGGATCTTCGGGCAGCATATAGGATAAGAACCGCGTCTGGTTTTCAGAGAGGAACGTGATACCGCGGTCGATGATCTCATTGAGCAGCAATCCATTGCCTGACTTGGCTATTTCCACGCCTACCATCAGGCCGTCTTGCCCTGGCACCAGGCCTTCTTCCTTCATGATCGCCAATGCCCTGTCTATATTCTGCAGCACGGTCGGCAGGTCCAGGCGTATGCCGATATTCTTCCGGCCGGAGAGTTCCCGTGCCTTCTTGAAGCCTTCCAGCTGCCAACGGAACAGGACCTCCCACTCTGCATCAACCACGCGCGCCAGGCCGCAGAAACCGATATACGGGTTCTCGTCAAATCCCTCACGATTCTCGCCGTCCGCCAGCTTCTTGAACTGCGGGTTTTGATTGTCGTCGGTGGTATACATGATCGGCGTTTGAGGATCGGTCGTCTTCACCTTCTCCAATATCGCGGCGGAAACGGTGTCGACGACAAGGTCCTTGACGCTCCTGTCTCCGAGCATTCCTTTAATCTCCCGGGCTAACAGCACATCTTTCAGAGTTCCCCGCACATAATCCAGAAGCGCCAGCGGATGGATCTTGAGATCCATGATGATCTGTGAAGCATCCACTTTTTCGGCGACTACCGTCTGCGGGTTACCCATCTGAAGTTCGGAAGGATATGTCCAGCCGGCAATTGTCGGATCAAATGGCTTTCCCGCCATCTTCTTTTCTGCTTCGGCCACAACGTAAACCACTTTCTCAAAGACCTCGGGCGCAACGCTGATGGAATCTATCCCGCATTCGACTAAGAATGCCGCAAATGACGGGTCTTTTGACGGCGCCTCGCCGCAGATGCCGGTGGAAATCCCGTATTTCTTCGCGGTCTTGATGAGTATCTCGATTGATTTCATCACTGCCGGGTCTTTGAAGCTGGCAAACTGTATCATCTTCTCATTATCCCTGCCGGCACCGAGCGTGAACTGGGTCAGGTCGTTTGACCCGATGGACATAAAGGCCTCTGTCCCGTATTTGTCGGCCAGCATCCTCAGCGTCTTGTATAGCTCTTCAACCATATAGACGTCCGACGCCAGCTCGACCATGGCTCCGATCTGAGGCTTTTCTTCATCTTCAAAAAGCCCCTCTTCTTCCATTATCTTCGTTACTGCGATTAACTCTTCAGGATACCTGACGACAGGGAACATGATGTCGATATTGCTGCGGATCTTACGCGCTTCCCGCAGGGCCCGGCAGTCTAATCTGAAGGCAGCAAGATATTCCGGGGTCAGGATGCGGTAGACGCCCCGGTTGCCTGCCATGGGGTTGGCTTCCTCGAGTTCATATTCCTCTCCGGTCAGCAGGCCCCTGAATTCGTTCGACTTGAAATCCGGGGCGCGGGACTTGATGCGCTGTCCCTTGGTTTGCGCGGCAGCCATTTGCACCAGCGCATTTTTGAACTTATCCACATAAAACTCTTCGAACGAGGGGTAATCTCCGATTATTCCCCGGATCTTTTCTCCATGTTTATCTATGATGTGTTCCTTGATCCATTGTTTCCTCACTTCATCCTTGAAATTGGGATCATAGTATCGGTCATAATCCATGCCGCCCCTGGGATGCATCAAGGTTTGAGTCAGGTCTACATGCTCTTTGCGTACAAGGCCAAAACCACCATACGAAATATAGGTGGAAAACTGCCACAGCTTTGCCGCAAGGTCGGGCTCGGAAAGGATAAGCCCTATCTTGGTCTTGAGTTCCGGCAAGCTCGGCAGATGTATGCGCAAGACCTTTCTTTCCAGCGGAAATTCGCCGGGAGAAACTATTCCTTTGTTGGCATCAACAGTTACTAAATCTCCATCCTTGAGGACGGCGGTCGCCTTGCGCGTCCCCACAACGCAGGGCTTTTCCAGCTCTCTGGCGACGATCGCCGCATGGCAGGTCATGCCTCCTTCATCGGTGACGATAGCCGCAGCCTTTCTCATTGCCGGGACCATATCCGGGTTAGTCATCTTGGCAACCAAGATATCGCCTTCCTGGACCTTTTCCAGCTCTTGGGACAAACGCAAGGCGGTAGCTTTCTCGTCCACCTTGCCGGTTGCGGCATCTATAACCGGCTCAATTACTATCTTTCTTACCCTTCCGGTCGCTGCCCGTGCCGAGCCGGCAATACCCTCCAGAATTGATTTTTCCTTCATCTGCTTGGTCTCTGATTCCACGACCTGTATAAAATCCATCTCAACCGCATCCTGAGGCTCTTTATTCCAGACGGTATCGGCCCGCGCCTGCACTATGTACCGTTTACCGTTTTCGATGACCCCCTCGACATCCATGATCATCTTTGAATGCCCTTTGATCAGCTTTGCATACTTTCCTATCTCTTCTGCCTGGGCATTCGTAATACAGAACGTCCGCTGCTCCTCCGGGGTGGTATCAACGTATTCTGTTCCGGTAGCCGTATAAACCACCTTTTTTAATTTTGACCCTAATCTTTTCTTAAATACTTTGGGATTGCCTGTTTTAACATCGTATACTAAGTTAAACTTGTCACCGGTAACGGTACCGCTTACTACTGCCTCTCCTAATTTAACATTCCCTTCTATGATTATCCCCGGGCTGCCGTACTCAAGATCAACGGTGAATGCCACGCCTGCCGCATCGGCATTTACCATCCGCTGGATGACAACGCTTAAATAAGCCCGCTCTCCTGTAATGCCGCGCTTTTTAAGCGCTTCCCGTTGATTCCACCGGTAGTACATTGCCCGGTGCTCATACAAGGATGCCCAGCACTTCTTGGTAGCCTCTAACACCGCATCTATGCCCCTTATATTCAGGTATGTTGCCTGCTGTCCGGCAAATGAAGCCTCAGGAAGATCTTCGGCTGTAGCAGAGCTGCGCACTGCTACCGGCGCATCTTTGCCTAACTCCGCGTACCGTGCGCGAATTTCGTCCTCAACTTCTTTGGGCATGGGCGCAGAAACTATGGTCTCCCTTATTTCTTCTGCTGCCTGTCCCAGTGCGATATCATTCGAATAATCAAGGTCTTTCGTTCTGGCAAGGACGAATTCCTGCAAAGTCATCCGCTTACCCTGGAACTCCACGAAATTCTTCTCCAAGTGCATTCGAAAAGCCTTTGTCGTCGTCGCATACCCTTGAGGAACCGGCATGCCGGGAATACTCATTAATTCGCCGAGGTTCGAGCTCTTTCCTCCTGCGATATTCCCGTCCCCTTTACGCAGTTCGTTCAAGTTGACGATAATCCTGTCGGCAAGGCCGCCGTCCCTTTTAATATCCTCGCCGATGCCTTTTCTGGAAGGGTCCTTGCTCTTTGCCGTCGAGCGCGTTTTAAGATTAGAAGGATTCTCCTGGGCAGCATATCCCTTAAGTGCTGAGCCGGAGAAAACAAAATTGACGATGATGATAAAAGCTATAATCCGTTTTAAAAGCATGTTGTTCACCGACTGCAGTGTCATGTCCGCCCCCTTAGGCTGATATGGTTTATCCGCATTGCCAAACGATTTGTAATCGTTTTCTTTATATAGGAAAAAAAATAAAAACTGACTGCCCTATTTTTATGTGCCCCTGCCTGCCTTCGCGGGCAGGCAGGGGCGTGACGCATTATATTTCGGCTGAAACTTCTTCCATGGTGGTTTGATACACGGCGAACACGTCTCCGACTGCCGGATCAACAGGCTTGCCCTCGACGACGATGGCGGTTGCCTCCATCACCAGATTCAGCTGATTGGCGAGGTCGGCAGTTAAGGTACGATCAGCCGTGGAAACCGCCTCTATCGCTCCGATCATGCCTTTGCCGGTCATGGCGACCAGACCGCTGGTAGTTTCAGGGTAGATCTTAAAGGCAGCCGTGAAGCCTGCAGCCCATTTTTCGCTGCCGACGACCGCGAACACCGAAGCGGGTTCGAAACCCTTGTTTGCAATAACGTCTGCTTCTGAAACGACGCTTTCAAACATGTTCTTGATGGCCGAAGCGTCGTATCCGGTCGCCTTTTTGGCAGCAGGGAACAGCTTTCCTTCAACGTCCGCCACGGTCATTCCTGTGTCCGCAACGAGCTTGACCTTAAAAGCGTTCTGCTTGATGCTTTCGCTGTTGTTCATGATGCCCAGCCGCGTATTGATCTGCCGGTTGAAGTTCTCAAGCACCAGCAAAACGCTGGGATTATCCATCACGGACTTGGCGCTGACAAGCATGACCAGCGGCTCTGAGCCTTTGGCCTTCTCGACGACTGCATCCGAGAACTGGTGGGCGAGGGCAGGATCCTGAACGGCGACCGCCGAGGCATAGGTCCTCTTTGTCTGCTCTTTGGAACCGTCCCAGTCTTTCTCGACAGGCAGGTAGGTGACACCTGCGGCCGCAGCGACAAGCGCCCTCATTTCTTCTCCCACGCCGGTCGCCTTTTTGACGAGTTTGTTTTTCACAAGATACGGAGAGTCTGGCTTGTTCAATTCCCTGATCGCTTTTGCGAGAGGATACGCGGGCTCAACCGTGCCTACGTTCGTGCCGTACGGCTCGACCTGACCGTCGAGCTGCGCTTTTTTAAACTTTTCGAGGAAGGCAAATGCTTTTTTCCGGATAGGATCATACGCCGGACTGTCATAAATATCTTTCACGGCGATTATCTTGCCTTCTTCCGAGATCGTATAGTCCAAAGAGACCATGACCGGATGGCTGACCAGCGTAGCCACAGCGTATTTCAGCGCGGAGCAGATGTAAGGCACCCAGTGCGAACCGTTCATGTCTCCCTGGATAACACTCACCTTTTTCCGGTTGAACTCGTTGACAAAGTAACCGAGTATCCGGTCCATTAAGGACACAGGATCATCCTTGCCGATGTACTCTCCTCCGGCCAGGAGCCCCAGTTTGGTAACCGAACTGCCCAGAATTGGCTTGAGCAAAATCCGCCTGGCGTCTTCAACAGTCTTGATCATGACCGGCCCGGCAACCTTCTTGACCCAGATACGCTTGATGTTGAAGCGGTCGGAATCCTGAAGGTAGAGCTCAATATTCTCCCGGTCCAACTCGGCGTCGAGGAATATTCTCCGGTTCGGCACCAGTCCGGCTTTCTTAAGGAGATCGGAAACGCGCGTTTTGTCCTTTTCGGAAAGATCAGTACGCAACACGCCGTCTTTATAGGCTGCACCGACGAAATCCTGTTCAGCCTTATCCTTCAGCTGGCTGACTGTGAATTTGATATCCTCGAGAAGCTGGGGTATTTCCTCAGTAGGTATGTTTTCGCTTTCGTCGAATGCCTTGGCATCATGTATTTCAACTGCGAGGCCGTTGGCATACTTCTCTGCAGCTTGTTTTGCCCACTCCCTTAAGACCGGGTCCTTTATCTTCTTGCCTTTCCGATAGTCAGCGGCGGCCTTAAGCGCTGCGTACATGCCTTCCCGTTGCTGACGATTCATGCCTGCTGGTCCTAATTTGTCTCCAGCCACGACGGTAAATCCCCGCTCTCCGGCCGCAATATCCACGATTACGTCCGCAGTGCCCATACCCTGGCCAGAAACATTGCCAGAAAAACCTTTTTCAAGAACGACTGTCGCTCCGCTCTTTTGCCAGTTTTGCCAGCCTTCATACATTGTGTCGACCAGCTTTAGGCGGTCTTCGGGCATTTCTTCCTTGAGCAGCTCAAAGAAACGCTCGTCAAGCTTGGCATACAGGTAAGGATTTTTCATCGCCTCTTTGGCTTCGTCACCGGCCATATCCTGCGCCAGGCCATAAAGATCGATATTGTTCACGGTAAAAAACAGATATGCCCTTATGAACGCCGTAAAAGCCAGGTCATTGGTGAATTTACTGCCCAGGCTTCTATCGTTCAGCATCAGCAGATGGCCGTCATCGCCGACTCCGTTCATCATCTCGTTCAGGCGCCCTTCCTTTAAATAGCCGAGGATATACGCAGCTTCGAGAGGTCCTGCTTCGGATGCCGCTCGTAAGGAAGCGGCATACACAGCCAGCATTTCCACGGGCACCTTGGTATGGCCCCAGAGGCCTCCCATATCCGCCTTAATATCGGTTATACGTTTGTATATCCCCTTCAATATCTTTCCCTCGACCTCTGCCATGAAGGGGTCAGGATGCGACTCTTTCGGCACAGCGATAAACAAGTCGCTCTGCGCTTTGCGGATCGGAGCAACCTGTTCCTGCGCAGCCTTCGGCGTAACATACGGTTGGTCTTTCGGATGATCGCGCATTACAGAAGCGAGGAACTTGGCAAGCAGCTCCCGGTACTTGTACGCCGGCGG
>JAQTMD010000027.1 GCA_028714595.1 Candidatus Omnitrophota bacterium | reverse complement strand
CCCGGCCCGTCGCTCGGCGAATGTTGTTTCGCAGCTCGCTCCCCAAAGGGGCGCTGCCCCTATGGCGCTTGCTTCGCAAGCTGTTACCCCGAATGCGCGGGGGAAATGCTTCCCCCGCACCCCCTGGGGCCGGGGCGTGAGTATCGTGAGAAAGAAAAAAGCCGGCGAAGGGAATTGAACCCCCCGGCCCGTCGCTCGGCGAATGTTGTTTCGCAGCTCGCTCCCCAAAGGGGCGCTGCCCCTATGGCGCTTGCTTCGCAAGCTGTTACCCCGAAAGCGCGGTGGAGATGTCTCCCCCGCACCCCCTGGGGCCGGGGTGCAAGTAAGCGTGAAAAAGAAAAAGCCGGCGAAGGGAATTGAACCCCCGGCCCGTCGCTCGGCGAGAGCCGGAATTTCAACTCGCTCCCCACAGGGGCTCATGCCCCTATGGCGCTTGCTTCGCAAGCTGTTACCCCGAATGCGCGGGGGAAATGCTTCCCCCGCACCCCCTGGGGCCGGGGCGTGAGTATCGTGAGAAAGAAAAGAGCCGGCGAAGGGAATTGAACCCCCGGCCCGCGCTTTACGAAAGCGCTGCTCTACCAACTGAGCTACGCCGGCGTAGTACCTATTATAACAATTTCTGTCCAATAGTCAATGGGCTCGCACGGGATTACGCGTGCTCTTGTGCACCGGCGGTTCCGGTTTATCAATGCGCTCTCTTTTTTAATCGTTAAAAAAACTTGACTTATGCGGCTATCACTAATATAATTGACGGTAATAGAAGGAAATATTTCTTCGCCCCTTATTTTATTGCCTACCGAGGGAAAGGCAAATTAATGCATCCCATAGACTTTCAGAGCGATAATCTCACCGAGAAAGAACGCCGTAACATCGACATCCTCGAACTCCTCAGAAAACGCGGGCCCATCAGCCGCCCCGAGATCTCAAAAGAGATCGGCATCAATGTCGTCACCATCTCCAACTACGTTGATGATTTTATTAAACATAATCTTGTCTTCGAAAAGGAACTCGATATTTCCGAAGGCGGCAGGCGGCCGGTCCTCCTTGATCTGAACGCGCAGGGCGGCTACATCATCGGCGTGGGACTGAACCTGGCGAACATGGTCGGGGTGCTGGTGGATCTCAAAGGCAACATCATCACCAAGACGCAGATCGCCAAGCCCGCAACGCCCTCCGTCAAAGACATCACCGAATGCCTCCTGCAGATCATCGGGGAGATATTCCGCCGCTCCAAAGAATACGCCGCCAACATCAAAGGCATCGGCGTGGGCATCGCAGGTCTCGTCTCCAAGCGCGACGGCTCGATCCACTGGCCGCAGAAGATAGAGAATTCTTATACCTACGCGTCGGTGGATTTGCCGCTCAAGAACCTTATCGAGCGGGAGTTCAACGTGCCTACCCTCATCGAGAACGACGCCACCGCCGCCTGTTTCGGAGAGTACTGGCTGGGGATGGAGACGGGGATCAGGAACATGGTGTACCTGTTCTCCGGCGTCGGCTGCGGGCTCCTCATCAACGGTTCGATATACCGGGGCGCGCAGGGGTATGCCGGCGAGGTCTCGATCTATAATTTCAAGCAGGAGAGTAAATTCAGCTGCGTTCCCGGCAATCCGTGTTTCATCAAACGCTGGGAGATGGACCTGGGCATCGTCGACGACGTCAAGGATCGCCTGTCCAGGGATGCGCAGGCAGCGCAGAAGTTCTTCAAGCTGACTTCCTCGACCATGGAGAACGTGGATCTCAAAAGCGTCCTCATCGCGGCGCGAACGGGCGAGGCCAATGTTTGCGCGGCGCTCGATACCGCCGGCGAGCGGCTCGGCATCAAGGCCGCGGGGCTGGTGAATCTCCTCAACCCGGAGATGGTCGTCCTGGGCGGCGGCCTTGAAGAGGCGGGCGAGCCGTTCCTGAACAAGGTCACGCAGACCATCAAGGATTGGGCCTTCCGGGAAGAGACCGTAGACCTTAAAGTCGTGTATTCGCAGCTGCGGGAAAACGCCGTTGCCCTGGGCGCGGCAAGCCTGGTAATGCAGCGGTTGTTCGCCCAATTGTGGTAGAAGGACATCTGTCCCGCAAGCGGGACAGATGTGAATTTTCCGACGCGTAAGCAGCGGAAAAATTTAGGAGCGTGCATGCAGGACAAGACGAAATTCATCTTCATAGGTCTTGGAGCCGTCATCATCGTCCTTTTGTTCCTTTTCTTTAACTCGTTCCAGTATGCGGGTAAGTTAAAACGGGACATCGACGGCTTGCAGGAAGAGAAGAATTCGCTGAACGCGCAACTCTCAAGCGTGACCGCAGAACGCAAAGACCTTCAGGAGAAGCTTAAGGGCACAAAAGACGATCTGACCAAGCTTGAGAAGGAGAAGGCGGCTGTGGACGCGAACCTTCAGGCGTTGACTGCCGAGCGGGAACAGCTTAAAACCCAGGTCGCGGATCTGACCGTCCGCCTGACGCAGGCATCCCAAAAGGGCGAGCAGCAGGTCAGGCCGCGGGAAGTCGAGGAGCCGGTCTCTGCCAGCGCCGATGCGTATTGGGCGGGGATATTGAAAAAGAAAGCGGAGCTAGAGTTGAAGCTCGAGGGCGTTCGCGCAGACCTGCGCGGCGCAAAGCTTGAGAACGAGCAGTTAAAACGCGAAAAAGACAGGCTCGCCCTGGACCTGCAGTCCATAGAGACCGATTCGAAAGACAGCGCCCGCGAGTACTCCTACGCCAAGAAGCTGTCCGACGGCCTGACGCAGGAACTGGCCCGCGAGAAGACCGATAAGTTCCAGATCATGGAAACGCTCAAAGCCTTAAAGACCGAGAACAAATTCCTCAAGCAGCAGTTAAAGATCATTTACGACCGCAAGACAAAGCTCGAGGATAAGTATACCCAGCTGCAGGACAAAAACGCGGTGCTCGAGACCAACATGGCAAAGATGGAGGCGTTTGTCCGCGAGAAGATCCTGCAGGTCGATTCCCTGCGCGACGAACTGGGGATCTCTGCATCCGGTTCGGCGGGCCGGCAGGCGAGGGCCGGCGGGCTCGGTCCCGTGGCGATGCAGCAGAAGGATTCCGTAGAACTTGCGCCGATCGTGGTGCGGCCTTTAGACGGGCCGCGGGCACCGGCGGCCGCGGCTTCCAGGCCCGCAACGATCATAGCGGTCAACCGCGACAGTAATTTCGTGATCATGAACGCGGGGTCATCCGCCGGCATCAAGGTGGGCGATCAGTACCAGGTCTTTCGGAACAACGAGCCCGTGGCCCTGATCCAGGTGATTCAGTCCCGAGAAAAAAATTCGGCCTGCGACATAAAGAGCGAAAATACGCCGATCGCTGTCGGAGACAGCGTCCGGTAGCCTTTGCTGCGCCAGGCAGTTAATTCATACCCCGTATGCGTCGAAGAAAAGAACCGTCCAAAACGATTTCCATAACCGACGTCGCCCGCCTTGCCAAAGTCTCCATAAGCACCGTCTCCCGCGTCATCAATAAGAGCCCTTCGGTCAAAGAGCGCAACCGCAAGCGCGTGCTTGAGGCCGTCGAGCAGCTCAATTTCCAGCCGTCGGTGCTGGCGCAGCGCCTGGCCACGGGAAAGAGCAGCGTCGTGGCCCTGGTCATTCCGCGCTACGAAGGCATCTTCTATTCGTTCTACGCCCTTGAGCTCATCCGCGGCATCGGCACGCTGACCGCGGCCCTGAAACTCGACCTGCTGCTGCATCTGACCGATACGCATTCCGCTTTCAACGTCAGGGGCGTCGGCGGCGTGATATTCGCGGACGTCATCGCCAACCGCGGACAGCTCGAAGAGGCGATGCGCCTGGGAGTCCCGTCGATCGTGATCAATAACTACGTGGAAGAACTGCCGGTCAATTGCATCGCCATCGACAACAGGGGGGCGGCTGAAAGCGTCGTCGATTATCTGTCCGGACTCGGCCACACGCGCATCGCACACATCACCGGGGACGTTATCACGCAGGCAGCCGCGCACCGCCTCGAAGGCTATGTCTCGGCGATGCGCAAGAGAAAGCTCGTGGTCAGGGAGGACTATATCATTAAGACCGATTACTCGCGCGGCCAGGCCCGCCAGGCGGCAGAGTCCATGCTTTCCCTGACGGAGCGCCCGACGGCGGTGTTCGTGGCGTCGGATTCGATGGCGCTCGAGGTCATGTCGGTGGCAAACGAAAAAGGTTTGAAGATCCCCCAGGACCTTTCGGTCGTGGGTTTCGACGATAATCCGTCGGGTCTGTACGGTCCGGTCTCCCTTACGACCGTCCGTCAGCCGCTGGTAAAGATGGCTCAGGATTCGGTAAAAGAATTAAGCGTCATCATGAATCTCGGCGTAAAAAAGGCGCCGGTGAAAAAGGTCTATCTTCCCACCGAGTTGGTAGTCAGAGAGTCTTGCCAGCATGTGAGCCCCTAGTCAGGTAGGGGTGCGCATTCTTTTCCAGGTTGCTCCGGTTTGCCCGTCGCTGAATAACACAACGTATAGTGTTTTTTCGGTATCATTACGCTGTATATTGTATTTTTCTGTTGACAGCGGTTTTGACCGGTGATATACTTTTAGTAGGGATAGAAAAGAAGTAAACCGTCTTTATCGCAGGAGGAATTATGCCGCTCAAGCTTTCCGAGAACGCCCTGAAGGTGCTGGAACGCCGCTACCTGAAAAGGGATGAGGCGGGCAAGGTCATCGAGACTCCCGAAGAGATGTTTCGCAGGGTCGCCCGGGCTATTGCCGAAGCGGAAAAGAAATACCGCAAGACGACCCGCGAGACCGCCCAGCTCGAAGAGGAGTTTTACCGGGCGATGACGTCGCTGGAATTCGTGCCGAATTCGCCCTGCCTGATGAACGCCGGCAAAGAGCTCGGGCAGCTCTCCGCCTGCTTTACCCTCCCCATCAAAGATTCCATGGACTCCATTTTTGAGACGCTTAAGGCCACGGCCATGATCCACAAGTCCGGCGGCGGCACGGGATTTTCCTTCTCGCGCCTGCGTCCGAAAAACTCGGTGGTCAAGACCACCGGCGGCATCGCATCGGGCCCGGTCTCGTTCATGAAGGTCTATGATTCGGCGACGGAGGCGGTCAAGCAGGGCGGCACGCGCCGGGGCGCCAACATGGGTATCCTCCGGGTCGACCATCCTGACATCATGGAATTCATCACCTGCAAAGAGCATAACCGGGAAATATCAAATTTCAATATTTCCGTTGCCATTACCGACGATTTCATGCATCGCCTCAAGAACGGACAGGAGCATCATCTCATCGACCCGCACTCGCACCATGCGATCAAGAAGATCCCCGCGAAAGACGTGTTTGAGCTTATCGTCAAGCAGGCGCACAAGAACGGCGAGCCGGGCATCATCTTCATCGACAAGATAAACGCCGGAAATCCGACGCCGCATCTGGGCGAGATCGAAAGCACCAACCCCTGCGGCGAACAGCCGCTTCTGCCGTATGAGTCCTGCGACCTGGGTTCCATCAACCTCTCGCAGCTCTGGAGAAAGGAAGGCAGCCAGTGCGCCGTCGACTGGGACCGGCTGCGCGAGGTAACGCGCCTTGCCGTGCATTTCCTTGACAACCTCATCGACGTCAACCGCTTTCCGATCCCGGAGATCGAGAAGGCCACGCTGGCAACGCGAAAAGTCGGCCTCGGGGTCATGGGTTGGGCGACGATGTTGATCCGCATGGGCATTCCCTATAACAGCGATGAGGCAGTGGCGCTGGCCGACAAGGTCATGTCATTTATCCTGAATGAGGCCCTCAAGAAATCCGAGGAGCTCGCCCGCGAAAAAGGGGTGTTCCCCACCCATAAGGGAAGCACCTGGGAGAAACAGGGCATACGCTTGCGCAACGCCACCCTGACCACCATTGCACCGACCGGCACCATCTCCATCATCGCCGGCCCCTGCTCGTCGGGCATCGAGCCGCTGTTCGCGATCGTCTATTACCGCAACGTCATGGACAATGACAAGCTCGTCGAGGTTGACCCGCTCTTCGAGGCCGTGGCCAAAGAGCGCGGTTTTTACACCAGGGAACTGATGGAAAAAATAGCCGAGGCAGGGACCTTGGCCAAGATCGACGGGGTTCCCGAGGACGTCAAGAAGATATTCGTCACCGCGCACGATATCGCGCCGGAGTGGCACGTGAAGATGCAGGCCGCGTTCCAGAAGCACGTGCACAACGCCGTTTCCAAGACCATTAATTTTCCTCACGAGGCGACGGTCGAGGACGTGCGTAAATCGTACCTGCTGGCGTATGACACCAACTGCAAGGGCATCACCGTCTACCGCGACCGCAGCCGCGAAGAACAGGTCTTAAACATCAGCCATAAGTCGGAGACGCCGGCCGCCATCAAGGAATCCAAGACCGAGCCCGGCAAGATCACCCCGCGGCCGCGGCCCGAAGTCGTGTTCGGCACGACCACCAAGGTCGCCACCGGCTGCGGAAACCTCTACGTCACCATCAATATCGACGAGGAAGGCAAGCCGTTCGAGCTCTTCACCCAGATGGGCAAGGCCGGCGGCTGCGCAGGTTCGCAGTTGGAGGCTTTAGGCAGGATGGTGTCCCTGGCCTTTCGCGCCGGCGTGGAGGTCAAATCCATCATCGAGCAATTACGCAATATCCGCTGTCCGTCCCCCTCATGGGAAAAGGGGCAGCGTATCTTCTCATGTGCCGATGCCATCGCCCGCGTGATCGAGCGCAGGCTCGTCAACGGCCCGGTCGTGCATGCCGCGGCGGCTGAAACGGCATCAGTGGCCATGAAACACTCCCACATCGATGATACCCTGCCGGAAAATCTGACTGCCGGCGACATCATCGGCGTCTGCCCCGATTGCGGCGGAGCCCTCAGGCATGAGGAAGGCTGCACCAAATGTCATGCCTGCGGTTTTTCCAAGTGCTAACCCCGTAGCCCGCGTATCCCGTCCCTTGCCCGCCCGCTTTTTGAGGCAGGCAAGGGACAAATCATATATGAACAAAATCATCTACATAATCCTGGACGGATTAGGGGATGTTGCCGTCAGTGCCCTGGGGGGCAAGACGCCTCTTGATGCGGCTTTTACCCCGGCAATGGACCGTCTTGCCCAGCGCGGCTCGACCGGCACGGTGGGGACCGTTAACCCCGGCATCGCTCCGGAATCCGATATCGCGGTGATAAGTCTCTTAGGGTATGACCCGGCCGAGTACTACACCGGCAGGGGGCCGCTGGAGGCTTTTTCCGAGGGGATCACGATCCAGGAAGGGAACCTCGCCCTGCGCGCGAACTTCGCAACCGTGGAGGCCGACGGAAAGACCATCAAGGACCGCAGAGCGGCGAGGTCCGTAAGCACCGAGGAGGCCCTGGGCCTGGCCAAGGAAGTAAACGCCAGGGTAACGCTCAAGAGCGCGACCTTTGAATTTAAGAGTACCGTCGGCCACCGGGCAGTGCTGGTCATCCGGGGCGTGCGTTCAAAACTGTCGGGAAATATCACCAATACCGACCCTGCGTACGAGCGCAAAGGCGCGTTCGGCGTGGCCAGGGAGAATTTTCCCATGCTGGTGTACGCATCCGAGCCGCTGGCGGCATTCGCCAATGACACAGAGGCCCGGGAGGCGGCAGCGCTGGTCAATGAAATCACCGACAAGTCGTACCGGGTGCTGCAGCAATCAGCGATCAACAAGAGGCGAATCGAGCAGGGCAAGCTTCCGGCAAACCTGGTGTTGTGCCGCTCCGCAGGAGACTGCCTGCCGAATTTTACGAAAGCCGACGGGCTCTACAAGATGAAATTCGGCTGTTTTGTGGAAATGCCGGTGGAGCGGGGCATCGCATTATTGACCGGCATGGAGATCATCGACGTGCCGTCGGCGTCAGGGCACCTGGATGTGGATTATCCGGTCTGGGCAAAGGTAGCGCTGAACGCGCTTGCGAAATACGACGGCCTGTATGTACACATCAAAGGGCCCGACGAGGCCGGCCACGACGGAGACCCGCAGCGAAAGAAAGAGATCATCGAGGCCATCGACGAGTTCTATGTCAAGCCGCTTGTCGCGGAGTTGGACCTGAAGGATACGATCGTCTGCATCAGTTCCGACCTTTCGACCGTTTGCGAGGTCAAAGCGCATTCCTCTATGCCGGTGCCGCTTCTGGTCTGCGGCGGCTCGATCAAGCCCGACGGGTCGTTGAGCTTTTCCGAAAAGGCCTGCCAGGCTGGCTCCCTCGGCGAGATCAAGGGGACCGACCTCTTACCTTTCCTGGTAAAAACCGCTCAAGCTTAGTTAGGGACGGTTCTCAGCCCTACTTAAAAGTGTCCCCTATCCTGGAAAATCGTCCAATAAATTGTTGCCAGCCAGCCTGAAGACACGGCTATTCCATGGGTGTTCGGTTACATGAGAGGCTAGATTGGCTCGAACGGGATTATTCTCAATGTAACAGGCACATTCTTCCAGGTATGCATCCGTTTCCACGATCCTGCTCTTAAAGCGGTCCTGCCATAGATGGCCAACTTTATCATGAGTATAGTTGTAGTAAAGAGTGTAGCTAAGGTTTATTCTGTGCATGATCTGAGGCACAGAGACAGGATTAGCCACTTGCATGAGAAGGTGGACATGGTTCGGCATTAGACAGAACGCGAACAGTTTGAATCCGAACCTATTCTTATACTTGAGTAATATGGCCAGATATTTCTCATAGTCGCGTTTACCCTGGAAAACCGATTGTTTTTGGTTGCCTCGTGTGATAATATGGTAACAAGCATTTGCCGTCGTTACTCTAGCAGTTCTGGGCATATCCATCACCTCCTGGTCTAATAGACGAATAAAATACCGAAATCTAACGAAATTTCTTGAAAGGGGGACACCTTTAACCGTGTCTCAGAACCGTCCCTACGACATTATTGTGATTGGCGCGGGGCATGCGGGTATTGAAACTGCGCTTGCGGCAGCTCGCATGGGCTGCAGAACCGCGATGGTCACTTTGAGCGATAAGACCATCGGCGCCATGAGCTGCAATCCGGCTATCGGCGGCGTGGCAAAGGGCCAGCTGGTCAGGGAGATCGACGCGCTTGGCGGCGAAATGGCAAAGGCAGCCGATGGCTGCGCTATCCAGTTCAGGATGCTCAACGCCTCCAAGGGCCCGGCGGTGCAATCGCCGCGGGCCCAGATCGACCGGGCCCGCTATGTCGCCTACATGACGAAGGCTGTCAAAAAACAGAAAAATCTTACTTTGGTCATTGCAGAAGTAACAGCGGTCACGGTAAAGGACGGGGTTGTTGCAGGGGTTACTTTGAAAGACGGCAGGCAGCTTGCAGCTAAGGCAGTGGTCATCGCGCCCGGCACGTTCCTGGCAGGCCTTATCCACGTGGGGCTCGAGCATCAAGCGGGCGGACGCATCACCGAACAGGCGGCTAATGCCCTGGCGGATAACCTGCGCAACCTCGGCCTGCGCCTCATGCGTTTTAAGACCGGTACCTGCGCGCGGCTTGACAGAAAAAGCATCGATTATTCGAATCTTGCGCCTCAGCAGGGCGATCAAGCACCCCAGCCGTTTTCTTTTTCAACCAAAAAGATCCGTTGCAGGCAGGTGCCCTGTTATATTACCTATACTACCGAAGCAACGCATGCGATCATCAAAGACAATCTGGACAAGTCGCCGCTCTATGCCGGCATCATCAAAGCCACCGGCGTGCGCTATTGCCCGTCCATCGAAGACAAAGTGGTCAGGTTTCCCGACCGGGCCCGTCACCAGATATTCCTCGAACCCGAAGGCCGCTCCACGCGCTGGGTCTATCCCAACGGCGTCTCGACGAGCCTGCCGGAAAAAGTGCAGCTGGAGATGCTTCGTTCCATCCCGGGGCTGGAGAAGGTAAAAATCTTTTGCTACGGCTACGGCATCGAACATACGGTAGTCGATCCAATACAATTGTATCCAACGCTCGAGACCAAACCCATACGCAATCTCTACCTTGCCGGACAGATCAACGGCACCACCGGCTACGAAGAGGCGGCAGCGCAGGGGCTTATCGCCGGCATAAACGCAGCATTGCGCGTGCAAGGAAAGGAGCCGCTGGTGCTTGACCGCTCCACCAGCTATATCGGCGTGCTCATCGACGATTTGACCACCAAGGGGACGCTCGAGCCGTACCGCATGTTCACCTCGCGGGTGGAGCACCGGCTGCTCGTGCGCAATGACAACGCGGACGTACGGCTGAGGAAGTTCGGATTTTCTGTCGGGCTGGTGACGAAAAAACAATATGAGCAGATTGAAAAGAAGATCAGCGCCGTCAAAAAGGGGATGGAAGCCCTGCGGCGGGCGCGGCTCAAGCCCGGCGCAGCCCTGAACAGACAGTTGAAAAAACTGGGTATTACTCCCATCAACCGCCCCGCGAGCGCCGAGGATCTGCTCAAGCGGCCCGGGGTGTCGATGGAACAGTTAAAAAAAATACCGGGGTTGAAGATCGATTTAGCCGTTCCTATTGCCAAACAGGTGGAAATAGAGGTAAAATATAGCGGATTCATCAAGCGGCAGCTGGCAGAAGTAGAGCGTTTCAAACACCTGGAAAAGATCAGGCTGCCCGAGTCCCTGGATTACGCAAGCATCCCCGCGTTATCGCGCGAGATCAGAGAGAAACTGGCAGGGCAGAAGCCGCTCAATCTCGGCCAGGCCTCGCGCATTTCGGGCGTGACGCCGGTCGCGATCTCTATTTTGATGGTGTATCTGAAAAAGCTCAATGGATAAAAAGAAAAACCATAGTGCGCTGAAGAAACTCTGCATCGGCCTCGGCGTTGATCTGTTCGGCGTGGCGGATATCAGCGCAATAAAAAAAGAATTCGCGCTCTCTGCGAAAGCCATTGCAAAGCTCGACCGGGCAGTGGTCATGGGCATGCGACTCTCACAGGCAGTGCTTGCCGAACTCGAACAGCAGCCCACCCGGCTTTACTTCCATCACTACCGCACCGTCAATGCCTTGCTGGATCAGACGGCGCTCAAGGTCTGCAATCTCATCCAGGACAAAGGGTTTTGCGCCTTGCCGATACCGGCATCCCAGATCGTGGACTGGGAAAAGCAGACTGCGCACCTCTCGCATAAGAAGATCGGCGTTTTAGCAGGCATCGGCTGGCTGGGCAGGAATAACCTTCTCGTTAACCCGAAATTCGGCAGCCAGTTCCGTCTGGTCACCACCCTTACCGATATGCCGCTTAAAGCCGACAAACCGGTAAAAGAAAATTGTGGCACGTGCCGTGCGTGCGTGGTAGTATGTCCTGCGAAGGCTATAAGGGAGAAGCCTGAGGATTTTGACCATCAGCTCTGTTTTGCCAAACTCAAAGAATTCCAGAAACAGCATCTCGTTGACCAGTATGTCTGCGGCGTGTGCGTGAACGCCTGCCGCGGAAAACACCAGGAGCATAAAAAATGATACCCAAACAAGAGGGTAGCAAATGGTAAAAGAGATTATATTCGGCGCTGTCGGAGGCCTTGGCCTGTTCATCTACGGCATCGCGGAAATGAGCGAGGGATTGCATAAGATTTCAGGCGACAGGATGCGCAGAATCCTGCACGGTCTTACCGGCAGTCCCCTGCGCGGCGTCCTGGTCGGCACCGGCATCACCAGCGTCATCCAGTCTTCATCGGCGACGACGGTCATGGTGGTGGGCTTTGTCAACGCCGGGCTGATGAGCATCGTGCAGGCGCTGGGCGTCATTTTCGGCGCCAACATCGGTACGACGGTGACCGGCCAGTTGATCGCTTTTAAGTTGACCGACTATGCCCTGCCTATCATCGGCGTGGGCATGCTGATCTTGCTCCTTGCGAAGAGAAAGACGCACAAATATATCGGCGAGTTCCTGATGGGTTTCGGCATCCTCTTTTTAGGATTGAACATCCTGACGCAGGTGATTACGCCGCTCGGACAATATCCCTGGTTCAATAATCTATTCGTAAGCTTCAGCAGAAATCCTTTTCTGGGCATTTTCGCCGGTTTTCTTATCACTGCGGTGCTGCAGAGCAGCTCAGTGACCACCGGTATGGTCATCGGCCTGGCTATGGCCAATCTTATCGATCTCAGAGCCGCCATCCCGCTGGTGCTGGGTTGCGATATCGGTACGTGCGTCACTACCCTGCTCGCTTCCGTCGGCACTAATGTATCGGCGCGCCGGGCTGCTATAGGGCATATCCTGTTCAATATCATCGGTGTTTTCATCTTTTTGCCGTTTTTAGGCGCTTTTGAAAATCTGTCAGCCGCAACATCCGGGTCTTTGCCCCGACAGATCGCTAACGCCAACACCATGTTCAAGGTGATCAATACGCTTATTTTTCTTCCGTTCGTTCCGCTATATGCTTCTTTATTGAAAAAGATAGTCAAAGGCAAAGAAGAGGAAGAGGAGATCGAGTCGCTTCCCAAATACCTCGAACGCCACCTCCTGAACACGCCGCCGATCGCGATCGAAGCTGCGACCAAAGAGATCGTCAGGGTGCTTGGCCTGACGCAGAAGATGGTCGCAACAGCCATGGACGGGATGGTCAAGAATTCAGACAGGAACCTGAGCAAGATCACCCGCAGCGAAGAGGCAGTGGATTCCCTGCGGACCGCCATCACCAATTATCTTGTGGAGATCATGCAGCAGGAGTTAAGTGCGGCAGAGTCAAAGAAGATACCTGTTCTTATCCATGTGGTCAATGACGTGGAAAGGATCGG
>JAQTMD010000026.1 GCA_028714595.1 Candidatus Omnitrophota bacterium | reverse complement strand
CGCGCATGACCGACTGCGTGCTTTTACGCGTGCCCATGTCAGTCTCCGTTGCTGGCAAGCTCAATTCATACCTGGGAAGCTTCCTGCGTTCGATGTAGTTCCACTGATGCATACATCCCCCTTGTTCCCCGTGGCACGCGCTGTGAGAAATAAAAAAACCACGATTTCGGAAGAGACCCTCATCTCTCACCGATCCGTGGCTGATTTTTCGTTTCTGTTCTGCGGCTGATTTTAGTACACCGGTTTCATTTAATAGTAACTCATGGGAACCCGGTTTTCAAGACGATTTAGGCCTTTTGGTGAAACCGCTTTCAAAATCAGCGGTCCAGGGAGAGCAGCTCGTCCTGGACCTCCCGGTATGCCGGCGTGTCGATGCCGCGGAAGATCTCTTCGGCGGTACGCAGTGAGGCGCGCGCCCTGCTCTTCCATCCCCGCTTTTTGTACACCAGGCCCAGGTCAAAAGAAGCGGCGGCCAGCTCCATCGGAGCCTTGATCTCGCGCGCCTGAGCCTCGGCGAGCTTGAAATACTCCTCTGCCTTCTCAAGGTTGTCCATTTCCATGTACAGCTCTCCGAGCATGGTGTAATCGCCGGCAAGGCTGGGCAGGTTTGCCTGTTTCCGGTCTATGGCCAGGCCCTTCAAATAGTACTGGAGCGCCACGCCGTACTCTTTGTCCATTAGATAGAGCTCGCCGAGATTGAAGTAAAAATCGCTCATCTCGTTCTTGAGGCCCAGCTGAAGGAATACGCCGCGGCTCTTGCCGTAAAAATCGCGGGCGGCCGCGGTGTCTTCTCTGTTGGAAAACAGGAGGCCGAGGTCGAAATAATCGCATGCCAGGTTATACCGGTGTTCGCGCAGGTGCCGGCGTTCGCGGTTGATCTCGGCGCTCTTGGTCAAAAGCTCAAGCGCCTTGTCGTATTCTTCTTTGTCCATGTACCAGAGCGCAAGCTTGCGCAAGGCCACGGCCTCGTGGAGCTTGTCGTTGCCCGCCCTGCTGGTGACCAGCGCCTTGTCATAGAACTCAAATGCCCTGGGGTACTGGCCGAACCGGTGATAATGCCAGCCTGCCAGGATGTAGCTGTTCGCCAGATGCCAAATGTTGTTATGCTCCGTGCTCTTGACGATGTAATCAAAATAATATCTTGCCGCCTCTTCGTTCTTTCCGAGGCGGTAGCAGGTATCGGCAAGCAGGGGGTAGGCGGCCAAAAGTCCCGGGTCTTTTTCCCTGGCGCGCTCTGCAGCCTGTATTGCCCCGGCATTTTTTCCTGCCCGGGCAAGATGCTCAGCCCTTTTGTACCAATAGTAGGCCGAGGGATTGATCCTGGGCACAAACAGCGCTGCGGCAGCAATCACGCACGCCGCGGCCAGGGTCGACCCGCAGGCGATCAACCTGCGCCGGTGCAGGATACAGAACGATTGTATCGACAGGGCTGCGGGCTTTTGGACTTTTGACCTGGTGCGGAAAAGGCAGAAGGTCGGCTCGCCGTACAACAGGTAGAGGGCCCAAACAAGCGAATTTATGCCGTACTCTTTGACCAGCCGCAAGCGTCCGATGCGAAGGCTTGAGCCGACGGATTTCCCGCGCAAAAGCTGGGTGTAAAATTCCCTGGCAAAAGTAAAGCTCACCGGGTCTTCGATACGCTGGACCGCGCCGATGTAATGGCGCACGCCCGAGAACAGGAACGACGAAGCAAGGCTGTAGGTCTTTTCCTGGCAATCCTGGTCGATGTGGTCCCGATCCACCTGGGCGGACTGGCAGGCATTGGCAAAGACCAACGTCGGTAAAGTCGCGCCCTGGCCGATGGAAAGGATGTCCTGCGTGGTGAACCTGCCGTCGGACATGACCCAACCGGTCGAGCGGGGCTCTTCGGGGTCGTACTCGCAGTGTCCGGCGAAATGTACGATATCGTACTCGCGCAGGTTCTTTTTCACGTACAGAGAATCGATGGATGTGGATTTGAAATCGATGGAGATCTTTTCCCGGGCCTTGTCGAACTGGTTGCGGATGTTGATGCCTTCGTCGTACGCCGAAGGCAGGTCATTGGTAGGATTGGCGAGGATGAGCATGCGCAGTTTGCCGCCGAGCGAGCGGTACTGCGGGTGGGCTTCCTCGTGCCGGGAGCGGATGACCCTGCCGACGTTGAACTTCAACCCCAGAAAATCGGAGCCGTCATAGAGCAGTTCCCAGGGGATCCCCACCAGTTCCTCTTCCAGGGACAGGACCAGGTCCTTGAGCTTGGTAGCGGTCAGCCTGTCCCTGACCGGGCGGGTCAAGAGCTGTTCCCACAAAAGACGGCCGTTTTTTTTCAGTACCTCCAGAGACTCCTCGCCAAGCGCGTGCCTGGGCCCGGCTGATCTCAAGACCGCGATGATCTCCCGGCAGATGCGCTTGACGTCATCGAAAGAAGCCATGCACTGGCTGTAGTGACGCACGGTCTTATGCTCTTCCCGCTCCTCCAGGATGCTCATCTTGAGCACGTTTGAGCTGCGGAAGACTTCCAGGACCAGGCTGTTGGCAGGATCGGACATCGGGGCTAGACCTTTACGTCTATGGTGACGGTGGCGAGCTTTTCCTTGAGGCTCAGGATCTGAATCGAGTATTTCCCGAGGGCGACATGCTCAAAGACGACTTTGCCTTCCTGGGCCAGGTACGATTCAAGCTCCAGTCCCTCGCGCAGCATGCTGATGCGCACGTCCCGCAAGGGGCGCTGTGTCTGTTTGTCCCGGGCCAGGATCGTAACCGTAAAGCGCGAGGGCTCCGGGGATCGCACCTTTACCTCCACGCGGATATCCCTGAAATCCTTGAGGACCGTGACCTCGTCTTTGAACTCAGAAAGCTTACGGCTGCGTACCAGCGCCGCCGGTACCAGTTCCTGGCCGACCAGCACATCGCCGGTCGACGAGACCAGTTCCATGACCTTGTCCCTGAGCGCAAGGACCAGTTCAAGCACCGAGGACTGCATCTCTGCGACGATAAGCTCTTGCGAGCGCCGGGCAAGGCCAGGCGGCATCTCCGTTGGCGCGACCGAGAGCATGCGGATGCCGTCGGCCGCAGCCTGAGAGCACCGGGGACAGGAAAGCATGTGGGACTTGAGACGATCTGCATCCTTGGATGAAAGCTTGTTCTCCGCAAATGCGGCGAGCGTCTCTTCATCCGGATGGTTTTGGCCGGCAGGAGGAAGCCTCCCCTTCCAGCGCTTATAGACTTTCTTTACCGTTTTTTCGATATCGTTGTCCATGGATTCTCCCAACTAATAGACGAATAATCCGGTAGAATCTAACGCACATTTCGTTAAAAAACCGCGGCCGCAGCAATCGCCTTTGATGACCCTGAGACGCCGTCAAACAGACACCTCATACCCTTTGTGTTTGAAACAGTCGCGTAAACGTTCCAGGATGCGCACCCTTCGCATGTCCACGGTGCCGCGCGTGACGCGGTAAAAATCTTTGATATGGTCGAGGGTCAGGCCGTGGTTCAGGTTCAATTCCAGGAAAAATTTGTCGTCGAGGTCCAGTTGCTCGATGCAATCGACCAGGTTTTCCAGCTGTTCGCGCACAGAGGCCTCTTCGGAAACCGATCGCGAGCGGTACGGGATGATATCGCTCAACGTGAGACCTTCGGCAACCGGCGCTTCCAGAGATACGGTGTCGGGACGGCTCTTACGCACGTGGTCTATGCAGCGATTAATCACCACCTGGCGCAGCCAGCTGGCGAGGCTGGCGCCGTTCTTTCCTTTGTAGGTGGAAAGTTTTTTAAAATGGTCTTTGACCAGAGAAGTAAGGATGTCCTGGTAAAGATCTTCGACGACGCCTGCGGCAGGATTTAACCCTTTGAGCCTGAAAAAAGAGTGGATGCAGCTGAAGATGAGGCGGCAATACTTCTGGATGAACTCTTCCTGGGCCTGTTTGTCAGAGCCAACACAACGTTTTACAAATTCCAGATCGTCCATACAACACACTTCCTCCAGACCCTTAACCATAAGTATACCATCAAAATAGGAAAAAACCAGTAGATCAGGGACGGTTCTGAGGCACGGTTAGAACTGTCCCCAAGCAGAAAAAGGGGACACTTTTAAGCAGGGGTGAGAACCGTCCCTAACTGCGGAGGAGGAGCAGGATGGCGGAGTGGGGAACGACGATGTACTTTTTGGATTCGTAGTCTATTTCGATGCCGGCATTGCGCAGGAAGATGCAGTAGTCGCCTTCCTGGGCCTGCAGGGGCAGGTACTTGCCTTCGGTGTGCCGCGCTTTCCAGGGTTCGCTATCGACGTCTTCGGGCGAGGCAATGGGGTAGCCCGGCCCGACCTTGATAACCTTGCCGGTCTGTACCTTCTCCCTTTCCTTGATACCCTGGGGGAGGTACAGACCGGTATCAGTCTTGTCGTTCTCCTGATCCGGGAGGATCAGTACGCGGTCGCCGACTAAAACGAGTTCTTTCCCGTTCATGGCTCGATGCAGACCTTGGGGATGTTGGCCATGGCCTTTTTGATCTCGGCTTTCGGATAGGCGTAGTTCTTCAGCTCGCCGGCCAGGTACTTGTCGTAGGATGACAGATCCAGGAGTCCGTGGCCGCTGAAGTTGAGCACAATACACTTGTTCTTATTCGTTTTGGCGACGTTCATCGCCGCGCACAGGGCATGCGCGGTCTCGGGTGCCGGGATCGTGCCTTCGGTCTTGGCAAAAAGACAGGCAGCTTTGAAGATGTCCAGCTGATTGACTGCGACTGCCTCGATCACCTTCTTGGCATGCAGGAGGCTGACCAGCGGCGCCATGCCGTGGTAGCGTAAGCCCCCGGCGTGGATACCCGGCGGGATGAATTTGTAGCCGAGGGTGAACATCTTCAGAAGCGGGGTCATGCTGGCGATATCGCCGAAATCATACCTGTACAACCCTTTGGTCAGGCTGGGGCAGGCAGTGGGTTCAACGGCAATGATGCGCAGCTTTTTGTTCTTGAGCTTGTCTTTGACGAACGGAAAAGTAAAGCCGCCGCAATTGCTGCCGCCGCCGACGCAGGCGATAAGAAAATCCGGTTTTTCTCCGGCAAGCTTCAACTGCTCTTTGGTCTCAAGACCCACCACGGTCTGATGCAGGAGCACGTGGTTCAAGACGCTTCCCAGGGAATAACGCGAGTTCTTGCTCTTGACCGCGTCTTCCACTGCCTCGGAGATCGCGATCCCCAGGCTGCCCGGGCAGTGCGGGTCCTGCTTCAAGACCATCTTTCCGCTCTCGGTCATGGTCGAGGGCGACGGGATGACTTCCGCGCCCCAGATGTGCATCAGGGATTTCCTGAAGGGCTTCTGGTGATAGCTGACTTTGACCATGTACACGCGGCACTCGAGGCCGAAAACATTACAGGCAAAGCTCAAGGCGCTGCCCCACTGGCCTGCGCCGGTCTCGGTGACCAGCCGCTTGATGCCTTCTTTCTTGTTGTAATAGGCCTGGGCGACCGCGGTGTTGGGCTTGTGGCTGCCTGCGGGCGAAACGCTCTCGTCCTTCAAATAAATGCGGCAGGAGGTCTTCAACGCCTTCTCAAGGCGGACGGCACGGCGAAGCGGCGTGGGCCTCCAGATACGGTAGATCTGACGGATCTCGTCGGGGATCTCTATCCAACGCTCGACAGAGGCCTCCTGCTTGATGAGACTCATGGGGAAAACTGCAGCCAGGTCCTTGGGGTTAAGCGGTTTCTTGGTGCCGGGATGGATAGGCGGCGCAGGCGGAAACGGCAGGTCTGCTACCACGTTATACCAGGCCAGGGGGATGTCCTTTTCGCGAAGCATGAACTTGGTGTCCTGCATTCCTCTCTCCTTTTTTAAAACCTTATACGCACCCACACCCGGTGTGGGTTGATTACACGATGCTTACATTGAACCGGACTCGCACACCTTGCAATTACAGGTGGCAATCGAATCGTTCCTGCAATAGCTGACGTAGGAGGAATACAAAGCTGTACCGGTTTTTGTGGCCGAGCAATCGTCGAAATTGAAGTTTACCCGGTACGTAAGATAGTCCTTTGTCGCATAGCCGCAGGTTACGCCGTAGCTTATAGAGCCCGAGATGCTTTTCCTGCACCACTTCTTGCTCTTGCAATAATCGTCGCATGCGGGAGCCAGATCCTGCCCTTGGACACCCGCGTTATAACTCGCCACCACGTTCATCGGACAGGTCTTTCCCATATTCGGGCTGACGCAGGTCGGGCAATCCGCGATGCAGGTCTGACAACTCTCTTCTTTCTCCGTTTCGCAGACGCCGTTGCCGCATATCGCGGCGCCGCCCGTGCCGGTGCCGAACGGCTTCCAGGTCGAGCCGTCGAAATATTCAGGCTGGTTCGTGGCAAAATTATAATAAATCTGACCCTTTTGATCAGGCGGCTTGGCTGCATTCGGGTTTAAGAAGATGCTCTGGAAGAAATTGAACGGCACCCAGGCAGAGCCGTTGTAGTAATAGGTCTGGTTCGTGGTGCCGTTAAAATACAAAGTTCCCCGCAGCACGGCTGTTCCGCCGGGCTGCTGGCTGGGATAGAGGCGCATGTTCTTATAGACGCCGTAGGGCGCGGGGTAGTAGGTGGTGATGGTGACCGAGTCGGTGGCGTTGGATTGGGCAAGGCAGGTGCCGAGAGAGGTAAGCGTCAGGATGCAACCAAAAATCAAGCAAAGAATCCGATCGTTCATGCAGTCATCCATTTCTTTTAGAGCGTGCCGGCTGCACTATGCCGAGCCCTCTACATCATTGCAGTAACACGTCGCTATTGACGTATTCGTGCAGTACGTAATGCCGCCTGATTGAGTCGTACCGCTTTTCGTAGCCGTGCAATCGTCAAAACGGAAAGTCACCGGATACGTAGCATAGCTGTTCGACGGGTACGAGCAGGCTACCGGATGAGAGCTATCATAGGGCGAGCTGTGGTACTGATATTGATCTCCCACCTTCCATCCCTTCGAGATGCAATAGTTCCTGCAGGAAGCGTAAAGATCGGCCATTCTAATACCCGGATTATAGCTTGCAACGACATGCATGGCACATTTCTTTTGCTTCGCAGGTGTGGCGCAGGTCGGGCAGTCTTGAGGACAACTGCCGCAGTCTTCGCCTGTCTCGCAGAAGCTATTGCCGCACATATTCCCGGATGAACCGCCGCCAAATGCCTTCCATTGGTTCCCGTCAAAATACTCGGGCTGATGGGAAGAAACGTTATAGTAAACCGTGCCTTCGGTATCTGAAGGCCTGACTGCCGCAGTATTAAACTGGATGTTCGCAAAGAAATTGAACGGCACCCAGGCAGAGCCGTTGAAATAATACGTCTGGTTGGTGGTAGCGTTGAAATACAGCGTCCCCCGCTGCGCCGCTGCTCCCTGCGGCTCCTGGCTGGGGTGCAGGCGCATGTTCTTATAGACGCCGTAGGGCGCGGGGTAGTAGGTGGTGATGGTGACCGAGTCGGTGGCGTTGGATTGGGCGAGGCAGGCGGCGCAGAGCAGCATGGTAAACACAAAAACCAGAGACATCAGCCGCATAAGATGGACTGCATGCAACATACGCAGCTCCAATATGCTACAATGACATGGTGTGGTACCTTGGGGAACGTCCCCGGTTTTATATTATACTCTGTTTGCGGAGGCAATCAAAGTTTTTATTTCGGCGTTCACAGGATGAATGTTTAATTCTTCAAGGGATAACGGGACGACGAGCGACCAGTTGGTGTCGCTGACCGTACCCGGCGTATTGTAGCGGTACTGGTAGGGGTCGCCTTTGAAGATGCCGGCGAGGCTCAGCAGGTCGGTGATGAAATTGATGCAGAAGACGGAGTTTGTCTGAAAGGTAAATCCAAAGACGGCCTCAAGGATCTCTTTATCGCAGGCTTCTCGCATTGAGCCGCCGAGACCCAGAATCTTCCAGAGTTTTTCTTTTTCACGAAAGGTGTTTTGGTACATATCCAGGAAATGCCAGAGTTCGGACTGCGGTTTGCCGAGGATAGAGACCAGTCGATCGACCGAATCCACCGATTCGCGCCAGCGCAGACGGCCGCGGTTCGAACGAAGCGGATCAAAAAGTTTGTCGCGGATTGACTGGAAATCGATATGGCGCTCAATACAGCGGCGGATGAACAGCCCTTCATCCACCGTGCCTGCCTCGTTCTCCCACCAGGCAGGCCAGTTGGTGGTGTCATGGGTGGAGAGCATGGCAACGGACAGCAGGCGGTATTCTTCGGGAGACAGGAAGTCGTGGCGTTTTTCCCAGTCCTTGGTCCAGCGTTCGACGTCGTTACCGGGGATACCGAACTCCTGTAAGAGCTTCGGGCAGGCCTTGGGTATTTCGCCGAGATCCTCGGCGCACAAGAGCATCCGGGTATCGGCGACCAGCATTTCCAGGACCCTGCGTCCGTGCGCCTCCCACTGCTTTTCGTCCTTGGGGTCAAAGAAGCCGTGCAGGCCCTTGTTCTCCGCAGGCTCTGCAACAGGGATGCTCCAGATGCGCAACAGGCCCACCACGTGGTCGATGCGCAGGATGTCGTAGAAATTCTGGGCAAAGGCGAGCTTCTGCCTGACATAAATGCCGTCGTCGGCAAAGATACGCTCCCAGTTATACGTGGGCGTGCCCCAGCGCTGGCCCTTGGCGCAGTACATGTCCGGCGGAGCGCCGGCATCGAATTCCAGCTTGAAATATTCGGGGTGCGACCAGACATCCGCGCTGTCGCGAGAGACCAGGATGGGCAGGTCGCCTTTGAGCAGGACTCCCTGCGCCCGGGCGTATGCCTTTGCCTCCTTGAACTGGATGCTCAACTGCCACTGCAGCCACTGCTGGAAGAGCACCACGCGCTCGTGCTGTTTTTTAAGTTCCCGGAGCGCCTGCGGCTCCCTGAACTTATACTCTCCCTCCCAGTCATACCAGGCCCTGCCGCAGTTCAGGGATTTTAACAGATTGAACAGCGCGAAATCATCGAGCCAGTAGGCGTTTTCGGATATAAAAACCTGAAGGCCTTCGGGGGTTTTGGCGACTTTTTCTTCGAAAAACTGCCGGAGCAGGTCAAGTTTTTCAGCCTTGATGCGGTAATCGACAATGGGTTTGCCTGCGGGAAATGCCTGGGCCAGCGCCTCTGATTTTTTCTTGAAGGAATTCGGCCTGCCGTCGGCAAGCTTCGCAAGCGAAAGGTACATCGGCTCCAATGCAAAGGAACTGGTGGAATCATAGGGGCAGGAGATCGGGCCGACCTCGTTCATAGGCAGAAGCTGCAGGATGGAATGACCGGATGTTCGGCACCAGTCAATGACGAGCTTCAGGTCGTCCAGGTCTCCGATGCCGATGGAATTCCCGGAATAGACGCTGGCAAGGGGGACAACGACACCGGCGCGGCGCCGGGTGCCGACAGCCTCCCATTTATTTTTCGATGCGGTTGCAAGAAGTTCTCTTGCGTGCGGCTGTGACGACATGAACGTTTACCTCCGGAAAAAGCCGATCAAGGGTATCTATTATACCTCAAATCTCAAAATCCCGGAAAACTCTTTCAAAAAAATTTTTTTGTACCTTGAAATCTTCAGGAAAATATGGCATATATATAGTAGAATACAGGCAACAGGAGGTTGCCGATAGCGAAAGCCATTGAGGCCTATCGCCTCTGCAAAAGGTCCTTTCAGGAGAAAGGGCCTTTTGCATTTTTAGTCCCCCAGTTTCTCAACCCCGGGGGTTGAACCCCGGGGGTTGAACCCCGGGGGTTACGGGATTTTCAGGAGGCGGCGGGCGTTTGCGGAGAGGATCATCTCCTTCAAACCCTTATCCAGCCCCAGCTTATCAAGGTAATCCAGGTCTTTTTTCTGGTTTATAATGGGAAAATCCGTGCCGAATAAGATGCGATCCGCCCGGTGCCCCAGAATAAGCTCTTTTGCCTCTTTATCCGGTACATATCCGAAAAATGCCGAAGTGTCAAAATAAATATCCCTGCCCAAAAGATATTTTTTCACATCCTCCCAGAATCTGAAACCGCCGAAATGCGCGGCGATCATGGTCAGGCCCGGGAATCTATCCCTTACTTTACGCAATCGCTGCGGTGTCGCCCGTACCACCAGCTCCGGCGCAAGCTCGTCTCCGCTGTGGAATAAAACGTATAAACCCTGTTTCTGGAGTTCTTCGTACAGCGGAAAAACTGCCTCGTCATCCACGTAAAATTCCTGAAAGCTGGGCTGCAGTTTGATGCCGAACGTCTTATCCCTGATGCGTTTGATCTCTTCTTTCCAACCGCCGAATGCGGGGTGCAGCGCGGCAAAGACTTTCAGGCGGGGATCGTCGATGCTGAAAAGCCAGTTATTGATGGAGACGACCTGTTCCGGACGCGACGCCACGGCGCAGATGCAGCTGTAATCGATACGGTTTTTGTCCATGTACGACAGCAGGGTCTTGACGGTGGGGTCGCCGACGAGGGTGACGGTGTAGTGTGACTCGAGGTTCTCTCTGGCCTTCCCGGAGACCTTATCAGGCCAGGCATGGGTATGGATATCGATAATCATGAGGACTAGAAATCGTAGAGCTCTTCTTCGAGCACCCTGAAGCCCTCTGTAATGAGCGCCTTCTTTGTCTCCGCGGCGTTTTTGACTTCCACGCAAAACACCGCTTCCTTTTTTGACTCGATGACAAAACCGTAGGCGTCGAGGATGTTCACCTCATGCTTTAAGAAGGCGTCCGCGAGCTTCATGAAACTCCCCGGTTTGTCCTTGAGCGAGACGGCGAGGATCTCTTTGAGCGCGCAGGCAAACCCTTTATCCACCAGCGCCAGGTGGGCAGCTTCGGGATTGTCCACGATGAGCTTCATCAGACCGTATTCGCCGCGGTCCTGCAAGGTCATGGTGCGCACGTTGATCTTGCTTTCTGCCAGCGCCGCGGCTACCGAACGCAGACGGCCGGGGCGGTTCTCCACAAAAACGTTCAATTCCTTAGCCATCGTGACCTCCTCAAATTTTCCTAAACAATCAACTATAGAAGGGAAATTTGACCCTGAGCGGCAGATGCCGCGAAGGGTCTTCGTTTCCTTATAATTTTGCCCTGTTATCCACCACGCGCTTTGCCTTGCCCTCGAACACCGGCAGACTGCCGGGCTCGTGCAGTTCCACAGCGGGATGGATGATGATCGCAGCGCGCAATTCCTCTTTGATCCGGTTTTTAAGGGAGTCTACCTCGGACAGCTCGCCCTTGAACAGCTTTGAATAGATCTCGACCTTGACGATCAGCTTGTCGAGGGTGCCTTCTTTTTCCAGGCAGATCTGGTAATTAGTGCCGACTTCGGGGATGCGCATGACCACTTCCTCGATCTGCGACGGGTAGACGTTCACGCCGTTTATAATGAGCATGTCGTCGGTCCTGCCCGTGATGCGGGAGAGCCGGCGGTGCGTGCGCTTGCAGGCGCACTGACCTTTGCGGATACAGGCGATATCGCGCGAGCGGTAGCGCAGAAGCGGCGTGGCCCGGCGCACGAGCTGCGTGAAGACCAGCTCCCCTTCTTTTTCTTCGGGCAGGCTCTCGCCGGTCTTGGGGTCGATGACCTCAACCAGATACGTGTCTTCCCACACATGCATGCCGCATTTGTGCACGCATTCAAAGGCAACGCCCGGCCCGTTCATCTCGCTTAAGCCGTAGGAATTGTAGGCGTCGATCTGAAAGAGGTCTTCTGCTTTTTTACGGGTGTTCTCGGAGTATGGCTCAGCGCCCAGGTAGGCTTTTTTGAGTTTCAGGTCTTCGAGCTTCACGCCGCATTCGGCGAGCTTTGAGTGGATGTGCAGGATGTAGCTGGGGGTGATGTGCAAAACCGTGGTGCCGAAGTCCTTCATGAGCTGGATCTGGCGCTTGGTGTTGCCGCCGCCCATGGGGATGACGGTCATGCCGACTTTCTCCGCGCCGTAGTGCAGGCCCAGGCCCCCGGTGAACATGCCGTAGCTCATCATGTTCTGGAAGATGTCTTTTTCGGTAGCGCCCGTGGCCACGATGCAGCGGGCAATGAGGTCAGACCAGTTGTCGATGTCCTTTTTGGTGTGGTAGATAACCGTCGGAGTGCCGGTCGTCCCGCTCGAGGTATGCAGTCGTACGACGTCGTCCATGGGAACTGCGAGGAGGCCGTTGGGGTAACATTCGCGCAGATCGTCTTTGGTGGTAAAGGGTATCTTTTTGTAATCTTCCCAGTGCTTGATGTCATCGGGACCGGTGATGCCTGCCTTTTTGAGCCGGGCTTTATAGAACGGCGTCTTTAAAGCGACAGCCACGGATTCCTTGAGGCGCTTCAACTGCAGTTTTTTGAGGCTCGTGCGGTCGATGGTCTCGATCTCTTTTTCCCAGTACGAGGTCTTCATATTAAAGCTCTCCTATGTCCTTTTTACCCACGACCGTGATCTTGTGTTTTTTGAGGACTGCGATGGCCTTATCCGGATCTTCGAAGCGGAATACCAGAAGGGCCTTGTCGGTCTTTTTCTCGACGAATCCGTACATGTATTCCACGTTGATGTCGCTGGCTGAAAGGATTTTGAGTATTGCGGCAAGGCCGCCCGGTTTATCTCCGACCTCCACGGCCACGATGTCGGTGACGTTGGCCACAAAACCCCCTGACTTAAGGGCTTTGACCGCTGCATCGGGCTTGTCCACCACGATGCGCAGGATCCCGAACTCTTCGCTCTCGGCAATGGTGAGCGCGCGGATATTGATCTTGTTCTTTCCTAAAAGCGAACATACGTCAGAGAGCCTGCCCTTCCTGTTCTCGAGAAATATGGAAATCTGGGTAAGTTTCATTTTCCGCTCCTTCACCTCCGGGATTGAACCCCGGGGGT